>URKT01000028.1 GCA_900548495.1 uncultured Collinsella sp.
GGCAGCGTCAGATGTGTATAAGAGACAGGGTGGTTCGCTGGGCAACGATGACAGAACCGTAACGTTTCCCCAGATAAAACCTGCCAAAATAAACCTGTCCCTTTTTGGCAGGTTTCTAGAAAGGCTCTTTGGACTGTGAAGGATTCCGATCTCTCCACAACGGCTGCGCGCGACGCTGCCCGCATCGTCTGGTTTAAGCGCTACCCCGCCAAGCAGACGCTCATTGCATTTTTGCTCGCGCTGTTGGCGACCACGGCGTTTTCCATCGATCCTGCCCCGGTGTCGAGCAACGCAGTCTTGGCGATTGACCCCAAAGCCTCGGGCATGCTGTACGTGTGCTACGAGGTGCTCCTCTCGTTTGCCGGCCATACCGACGCGGTCATGCTGCTTGCGCTTGCCTGCCTGCTCACGCTGCCGTTTCGCTACGTGTTCTTTGGCCGTGGCGACACCTGGCGCCCATCGATCATTCTGCCGTCGCTGTTCTTTGCCATCTGCATGGTGTTCGGCCGCAGCTACGATCTCACCGACTCGGCCGAGATTGTCCTTGGCGACAAAGCCCGCATCATCTGCGCCTGGATTGGCGGCGCGGGCTGGATGCTCTTGGCGGTCGTTGCCTTCTACCTTGCCTTTGAGTGTCTAGATTGGCTGAGCTCCCGACGCATTCCGTTTTCCGAGGCGCACTTTGGCCGCGTATGGCGTGTGACTCACGCCGTGCTCTCGGTCCATCCCTTTGCCGGGCCCTTCCTGGTGCTTATGATCGCCTGGGCGCCCACGCTCATCGCTTCGTTGCCTGGCCTTTTTATGGGAGATACGGGCGCGCAGATTCGCCAGTGGTTCAACTATCCCAACGGCACGAGCGACTACTTGCGTCTGCTCAATCCTAATGTGTTGCTCAACGGGCATCATCCCGTAGTGCACACGGCCATTATCGGCTCGTGCGTTCAGCTGGGGCTTTCGCTGTTCAACAGCGCTAACGCGGGTCTTGCCATCTACACCTGCGCTCAATTTGTCATCACGGCTGCCTGCATGGCCTATTCCATTTCGTCGCTGCGCAAATTGGGCGTGAGCCTGCCGGTTCGCGGTGCGATCCTGCTGTTCTTTGCGTTTATGCCGATGTTCTCTAACTACGCGGCGTTGCTCACCAAAGACGTGCTCTTTGCCGACGCGTTTTTGGTGCTGCTGGTACAGACCGTCAAGCTCGTGGCATGTGGCTTGCCCCGTCGTGATGCCAATGCCGAGCGAGCGGGCGAGAAAGCCCCCGTGCTCTTTGCGCGCCACGACTGGCTGCTGCTCGCTCTGGGCGCCATGGGTTCCACGTTTCTGCGCAACGGCGGCCTGGTGTTTCCCCTGGCGGCATGCGTAATCGCGGCGGCGTTTTGCGTATGGGACGTGCATGTGGCTCGTCGTGCAGCCAAGCAGACTGGCGCTGCGCCTTCGGGCGCCATCCCGCGTTTCCGCTGGGTTGGCGTTCTCGCGGTGCTCGCGCTCTGCCTTGCCTCTAATATGTACTTCACCAAGGTCTTTATGCCGGCGCACGACATTACGCCCGGCTCCAAGCGCGAAATCCTTTCGATTCCGTTCCAGCAGACGGCTCGTTTCGTCCAAAAGCACGACGGCCTCAACTCGGGCGTCAACCCTACGGTTAAGGAGGACGGCACCATCGTGGAGGCGCCCTGCGACGGTTCGGTGACCGACGAAGAGCGTGCCGTGATCGATCGTGTACTCAAGTACGAGAACCTGGGCCGCCGCTACAACCCCGACAAGTCCGATGCCGTCAAGAACTGCTTTAACGAGTACGCCTCGCAGGAGGACATCGATGCCTATTTTGAGGTATGGGCTCAGATGTTTAAGAAGGATCCCGAGTGCTATATTTCGGCGCTTATCAATAACTACTATGGTTATTTTTATCCGAGCGCGCGCGATGTCTGGGTCTACAGCACGGCGCGTAGTGCAGAGATCATGGCGCGTCCCGACAACCTCAAGTACTTCGACTTCCATCCGGTTGACAGCAACGTGGTGCGCTGGTGTGACCATCTGATCAACCTATACCGTGTGGCGGTGCAGCGTGTTCCCTTTATCTCGCTCACCATGAGCTCGGCCACCTATGTGTGGATCATGATCGCCGTGGTGGTCTACCTGCTGCGTCGTCATTCATGGCGTGCGCTGGCGATCTGGGTGCCGCTGTTGGGCGTGCTCGCCGTGTGCCTGATTGGCCCGTGCAACGGCTCGACCTACATGCGCTACCTGTATCCGGTCATCGCCTGCATGCCCTTCGCCATCGGCGCCACCGTCACCCGCAGCGACTTCCTCTGGTCCTAACTTGGTGCATTGGGGTCAGGTTTCTTTGCACCAAAGGGGCCATCATCACGACGCCTTCATTTTGGGGTTTATCTCGCAGGCCAGTAGGTATATCATAACGACGTTTGTTTATATTGCCCGAGCATTCGCGCTGGGCTTTAGGTCGAAACCGATAGGAGACACGTATGTCCGGACACTCTAAGTGGGCCACAACCAAGCATCGTAAGGGCGCGCAGGACGCCAAGCGTTCCGCCCTCTTCTCCAAGCTCAGCCGCAACATCACCGTTGCTGCCCGTCTCGGCGGCGACCCGCTGCCCGAGAACAACGCCAGCCTCGCCGCTGCCGTTGCCAAGGCTAAGGCTCAGTCCATGCCTAAGGACAAGATCAAGTCTGCTATCGATAAGGCCTTTGGTTCGGGTGCCGATGCCGCCGTCTACGAGAACATCGTGTACGAGGGCTACGGTCCCGCCGGTGTCGCCGTCTACGTCGACTGCCTGACCGACAACCGCAACCGCACCGCCGCCGATGTCCGTTCCGCCTTCTCCCACGCTGGTGGCAACCTGGGCACCTCCGGCTCCGTCGCCTTCCAGTTTGAGCGCAAGGGTCAGATCGTCGTCGCCAAGGAGATCCTGGACGAGAACGCCAAGAAGGAGACCATGATCGCCAACGGTGCTGCTGGTGACGAGGATGAGTTCATGATGGCCATCGCCGAGGCCGGTGGCGAGGACTACGAGGACGCCGGCGAGGAGTGGATCGTCTGGACTACCGCCAACGAGGTCATGGCTGTCTCCAAGGCGCTCGAGGAGCAGGGCGTCCAGGTCAAGGGCTCCGAGACCACCATGGTCCCGACCACCCCGACCGAGGTCTCCGGCGCCGACGCCAAGAAGGTTCAGCGCCTCATCGACCGTCTTGAGGAGCTCGACGACGTCCAGGATGTTTACAGCACCATGGACATGACCGACGAGGTCATCGCTGCCCTCGAGGAGGAGTAGGCCCGCACGGATTGAGCCGTGCATATCTGGGCATAATGAAGCGAGCATGCAAGCCTCGTGGAATAGATGAGCCGGATCCGCGTGCAATGAGGCACCGGACCCGGCTCTTTTATAATGATGCGAATCGTTTTGCATTCTGTGGATCGAGATTTGAAGGGAGCGCTGCATGCGCGTGCTCAAACGAGCCCTGGCGATCGTGTATCTTGCCGCCGCCGTCGTGGCGCTGGGTACGTTAGTCTGCCAGTTTTGGGGGCCATATACCTATCGCTTTATGCTGTTGATGCGCGATCCGCTGCCTCGCATCGTTGTTACGGCGTGCGGCGGTGTCGTGGCGCTCGGCGTGCTCGTGTGTTTCTTTCGCCTGATGTTTGCTCGTCGCGAGCCGTCCTGCGTGCATCCGGCGGGGGAGCGTAATATCGAGGTCACGCTCGCCGCCCTCTCCTCGTGTGCTCGCACCGCGGCAGAGCGCGACGACCGCGTGATGGTCGAGCATGTCGAGGCGCGCGTGCAGGGCTCCGACGAATCGCGCGTCCGTTTTAAGGTCGACGCCATCGCGCTCGACGACCGGGATGTGGCCTCCCTTGCAGCCGCGATGCAGCAACGTATCGAGGAGGCCTGCGACACCATGCTCGGCACGCCGGGCACGACCGCACGCGTTCGTTTTTTGCCGTCCAAGACTACCGTCCAGACCGTGGAGGTTTCCGGTGAGTGATACCAATCAAGACAAGACCGTCCGCACTCCGCGCCTGACTATCGATCAGAGCGCCGCGCCGGCTAGCGAGGTCGTCGATCCCAAGGTGGAGGGTACCGAGTCGCATGACGCGGTCGCCGATGATTTTGATGAGGCCATGGGTCTCATCAAGGGTACGGGGGCAGCCATCTGGAGCTATGCCGTCCGTCATCCCAATACCACGCTTGGAGCCGTCGCTGGTTTTGTGCTCGCCGTACTGGTGCTCACGCTCGGCCTGTGGGATACGCTCGTCATCGCATTCTTTGTACTGATCGGCGCCGTGATTGGCCAGATCCGTGACGGCGAGAACGGGATCGTCAACTTCTTCGGCCGTCTGTTTAGCGGCCGCTAGTATGTATTCGACCGCCGCGTGTGCGGTGGGCATAAGGAGGAACCATGGCTTTTAACACGAAGGTCGATGTGGCCGATACTGAGCCCGAGGCAGACGAGACCGTCGCCGCCGAGGCCGAGGACGTAACGCTCGAGGACGAGGCGCTCGTCGAGGCCGAACCCGCCGACGATGCGGACGAGGATGATGAGGAAACAGACGAGTCCGAGGACTCGCTGACCTATTCCAACGGTGTAATCGAGAAGATCGTCGCCATGGCCACCCGCGAGGTGCCGCACGTCCTGGGCATGAAGGGCAACCTCATGCACTTTGTGCAGGAGCAGTTTGGTGCCGAGAACCTGACCAAGGGCGTGACGGTCGAGGTCACCGATGACAACCGCGTGGTCGTCAACATTTCCGTCATTATCGAGTACGGCGCCTACGCGCCCGCGATTTTCGACGACGTCAAGGCGCGCGTGACCGAGCGTCTGGCCGCGATGACCGGCCTTGAGGTGGCAGGCGTCAACCTACGCATCGAGGATGTCATCACCCCCGAGGAGTACGAGCACCGCACCAACCAGCACGAGTAACCTACCAAAAAGGGATGTTTATTTTAGCAGGTTTTATCTGCGAAAACGTCAAACGGCCGGCCGCACGGATGTATGTGCGGCCGGCCGTTATTTGTATGTCCCCGATGTAGGCATACCGCTCGTCTAACTAGGGGTTGCAATCGTCGTGTTCCGCGTTACCCTAATGGGCGCATTGTTTCCAAATTGTTAACGAGGGGTTGCCGTAATGGCTGACGAGCACGAAACAGAAAGCCAGGCATGGGCGATTGAGGCTGCCGCGGCAGAGGCGGCATCGCGAGCTGCCGAGGAGGTACATCGTCCTCCCGTGGTGCCGATGGAGCGCGTGGTTGATCGCACCGATATCGAGCGCGGCGAGCGTGCCGGCCAAAAGCGTAGCCAGGAGCCAGGCTTCCCGCGCTTTTTCGCCGAGCTCAATCTGGGCCTGATTCTTACGGCCTTTGCCATCGTTGCGTTTAAAACCCCTAATCACTTTGCTTTTGGCGGCACCTCGGGCGTGTCGGTTATTCTGTCCACGCTGTTCCCGACCCTGCCCGTCGGCGTCTTTATGTGGATTATCAACGCGGTTCTCGTCGTTTTGGGCTTTATCTTTTTGGAGCGCAAGGCAATCCTGTGGAGCGTCTTCGCCTCGTTTGCGCTGTCCGCCTATGTTTCGCTTTTCGAGCTCTTTATCCCGACCAGTGTCTCGATGACGGGCGATATGTGGCTCGACCTGTGTTTTGCCGTGATTCTGCCGGCGCTCGGCAGCGCCATCGTCTTTGATATCGGCGCCTCGACGGGTGGCACGGACATTCTTGCCATGATCCTCAAGCGCCGCACGACGCTCGAGATTGGCCGCGCCCTGCTGCTGGTCGATATCGGCATCGTGGCCATCGCGGCCTTCTTGTACGGCCCGCGTGTCGGTCTGTATTGCGTGCTCGGCCTGTTTGCCAAGACGCTTGTGGTCGACAAAGCCATCGAGAGCATTCACCTTCGTAAGGTCTGCACGGTCATTTGTTCCGAGCCCCTTAAGGTCGAGGAGTTTATCGTCAAGCATCTCAACCGTACGGCGACCATTAGTCGCGGCTACGGTGCCTTCTCGGGCAAGTGCGTGACGGTGATCATGAGCGTGCTGAGCCGTCGCGAGGCCGTGCAACTGCGCCGCTATGCGCGCGAGGTCGATCCGGGTGCCTTTATCACGATTGTCGACAGTTCCGAGATCGTCGGCAAGGGTTTCCGCGGCACGAACTAGCACAGACGTATTCAACGAACCGCCTGCTGGCGCCGTGTACCTTGCAAATCGGTCATCTTTGAGTATTTGACCCCACATTGGGCAATAATGATGCTAAAGACAACGTTTGCGATCCAAGTGATTCGTTCAAGATACGAAGGGATGATTCTATGTTCTGCTCGCAGTGTGGCGCCCCCATGGGCGATAACGACAAGTTCTGCGGCGTGTGTGGTGCTCCTAATGCCGGTGCCGCTGGCCCCGCTCCCCAGGGACAGCCTCAGCCCCAGCAGTTTGTTCCGCAACCGCCCGTGGCGAATGCGCCAAAGGGCTGTGTGGTTCAGGCGTTCCAGGATATGACCAAGACCCCGGGCGTGCTTCAGCGTGTATGCCAAATCGCGTTTTTGCCGGCGCTGATTTGCGTTGTGTCGGTGCTCGTGTTGTTTATTCCCGTTATTGGCGGCATTGCGGCTGCCATCGGCTTTTTGGCAGCTTGCATTGCGAGCGTGTGCGGTTCCGGCTTTGGCATCGAGTGGGGTCGCGATCTGTCGCTTAAGATCGATGACGGCATGGATCGTCCGCTGATGCGTTCCACGTCGTTTGGCCTTGGAGTCTTTTCGAGCGTTATTTCGGTCGTGCTCGAGGTTATCGCTGCGATTCCCGTTATCGGTGTAGTGCTTTCGCTGGTGGAGGGCGTGGTAATTGGCGCCGCGGGCTCGTATTCTTATTACGGCTCCTATGCACTCGAGGCTGCGCTGTTCGGTTCGCTCGGCCTGCTTGTCCTGGCGCTAATTGCCTCGGCGATTCTGGGTGTCTTCTTTAAGATGTTCGCCGACATCGCCGTGATGCACTTTGCGGTGACCGGGCGCGTCGAGAGCGCGTTTTCGCTCGATAAGGTCTGGGCGGCCTTTAAGCACAACAAGACCAAGCTGTTCTGTGCTTCGTTCCTTCCCGAGTTTTTGACGGGCCTGGTTGCCAACGTTGCCACATGGATCTTGACGGTCGTCTTTGGCGCCATTGCCTCTGTCGGTATGTATAGCTACTACTATCGTCCTACGGGTATTGAGGCAATCGTTACCGGCGGTGGCGTCACGCTCGCGCTGTTCCTGGTGCTGGTCGCTTTCTTCACCGTATTTCTTACGGTCTTTGGCAAGATGCTCAAGCACCGTGCCGTTGGCTATTGGGCCGCACGCTATGCAAGCGAGTGGGCCGATGAGGATAAGGACGACGTCCTGACTTTTGTGTTGCCCTTCGAGAAGAAGTCCGCTCCTTCGGGTTACGGTGCTCCGGATGCTTCGCCGGCACCTGCACCCGCTCCCGCGACCGAGCCTGAGCCGGCGCCCGAGTCTGAACCGGCGCCCGAGCCTGAGACGGCATCTGAGCCCGAGCCTGCGCCTGAGCCTGAGCCGGCACCTGCACCTGAGCCGGCGTCCGAGCCAAGCTCCGACGAGGACCCTCAGGACGAGTAGCCATGCCGTCTGCCATTTGGGGACGGGGTAGAAATAGTAGAAATAGCGCTTGAAGAATGAGCGGGGGCGGACGTGTCGAAACGTCCGCCCCCGCTTTGACATCGCGATGTGGCTATGACTGCGAGATGCCAGCGAATCGACTACTCGTCGTGCTTCTCCTCGCGGCGTGCAGCAGCGCGTGCGTCGTGGATGCCCTTGATCGCGGCATGGCGAGCCGTTCGGGCATCATGGATGGCGTCGCGAGCCTCGGCGGTCGTCGCCTTGGCAGAGCGCAACTTGGCGGCCAGATCGGGGTTGGTTTCGGCGACCGCGGTAATCGCGGGGCCGTCGAGCTCCTCTTGCGTGGGCTCGGCCAAAAAGTCGATAGCATACTGGGCGGCCACCATGGAGCCCTTTGCCAGCACGGTCTCGTCGATCTTGTAGAAGCAGGAATGTTGGGCGTACGTGGCGCCAATCTTGGGGTTGCGCGTACCTACAAAGGCGAGCACGCCCGGTACGCGACGCAGGTACTCCGAAAAATCCTCGCCCGAAAGCGTGCCGCGATAATGACCTTGGCCGGTGGGGCCCAGGCACTTCATTACAGCCTGACGGCAGCGCTCGCTCGAGGCGGCGTCGTTTTCGACCTTGTAGTTGGCGATGGTGTAGTCGGTGAGCTCTGCCTCGGCGCCCAGGGCGGCCGCGGTATGCTCCACGATGCGGCGCATGAGCTCCGGCATTTCCTCGTGGGTCGAATCGCCGTAGGTGCGCACTGTGCCGGCGAGGTAGGCCGTGCCGGCGATAACGTTGCGCGCGGTGCCGCCGTGCAGCTCGCCGACGGTGATGACGGCCGGCTCGTAGGGGCTGATTTCGCGCGAGACGATGGTCTGCAGGGCGTTGACAATCTCGGCGGCAACCATGACGGCGTCGTGACCTCGCTGGGGCATGGCGCCATGGCACGAGGTGCCGCGGACATCGATGCGGAACCAGTCGGTATTGGCCATGCGCGGACCGGGCTCGCAGCTTACAGTGCCGGCGTCAACCTCGCTCCAGATATGCGCGGCGTAGGCACCATCGACGCCGTCGAGCACGCCCGTGCCGATCATGAGCTTGGCGCCCTGGCCGTTTTCCTCGCTGGGCTGGAAGACGATGCGGACCTCGCCGTGGATGTCGTCGGTCATATGGCGCAGGATCTGCAGCGTTCCGAGCATCATGGCGATATGGCAGTCGTGGCCGCAGGCGTGCATGCAGCCCTCGTTGACGCTGGCGAACTCCTCGCCGGTCTGCTCGGTGACGGGCAGGGCGTCGATATCGGCGCGCAGCAGGATGCGGCGGCGTGGCGTGCCGTCCTCGCGGTAGGCATCCGGCGCGGTACCGCGAAGGGTCGCCACAAGGCCCGTCTTAAGGGGACGCTCGTAGGGGATATTCATGGCGTCGAGCTGGTTGGCGATGTCGGAGGTTGTGCGCTCCTCGGCGAGGCTCAGCTCCGGGTGCTTATGGAAGTGGCGGCGCTGCTTGATGATGTAGGGTTCAAACTCGGTAGCGATATCTTGGATGGCTGCGGTGACGTCATCAGCCGCGCGAGCCTCGGTCGCCGCCATAATCTGCTGTGCCTTGGTCTTCGTCATGGTCGATTTGCTCCTTGCTGGTTTTTGCAAAATCGTACAGGCTCTCTCCAGTATGCCACCTGCCGCTAGGGCCGGTAAAGTTGCCGTTTGCCGCTTGGGGTTTTGTTACAAGGGCGGGGGAGTACACTCGGGGGTGTTGAATTTCCTGCCAGAGATGGGGATGCCCATGCAACATATCGATCGGATTATCCGCTCCAAGAACGTCTTTACCGCGCAAGACGGCATCGATACCGCCCGCGAGCTGGCGATTGCCATCGCAGGCGACCGTATCGTCGCAGTCGGTGCGCCCGATGACGTGATCGCCGCCGCTCCTGCCGCCACGTCGGTTATCGACTACGGCGAGCAGTTTGTCTGCCCCGGTTTCCATGACGCTCATCTGCACTTCTTCCATACCTCGGTCGGTTCCTCGCCGTACATGCTCATGGATATGGGCACGTCCGAGGCGGCGCTGGTGCAACATGCGCTCGAGTTTTCCCAGGACCTGCCCGACGACGCTTGGGTTGTGACGCAGGGCTGGCGCGACTACCGTTGGGACCCGCCCGAGCATCC
This sequence comes from uncultured Collinsella sp., assembly GCA_900548495.1. Taxonomy (GTDB): domain Bacteria; phylum Actinomycetota; class Coriobacteriia; order Coriobacteriales; family Coriobacteriaceae; genus Collinsella. Next base: position 9,765 of record URKT01000028.1, read on the forward strand.
TACCAAGGCGTCGCTTGATGTGGCATTCCCCGATCGTCCCTGTGTTATGTATTCGGGCGACGGGCACACGCTGTGGCTCAACAGCCGCGCACTCGATGCACTCGGCGTCACGCGCGACAGCGAGTCACCAGCAGGCGGCAGTTACGACAAGGATGCAAACGGCGAACTCACGGGCATTGCTCACGAGGCGGCTGCCATGCAGCTGCTACCGCGCTGCCTTGAATGGCTGGGCGAGGATCGCATTGCAAGCGCTTACGCCGATCAAATGAGGCGTATGGCCGAGCAGGGCATCACCTCGATCTGCGATATGTCGCTCATGCCCATGCCGGGCTGCGATTTTATCCGCGACGACGTCTACGACAAACTGCAGGCAGCCGGCAAGCTGGGCATCCGAGCCCATCTGTTCCCCACGCTGTTGGATGACCAGTCGCGCTTGGAAGAGCTGCAGACCCGCTACGCGAACAACGCGCTGCTCTCGGCGCCTGGTTTTAAGCAGTTCTTCGATGGCGTGTCGAGCGAACACACGGCATATCTCACCGAGCCCTATACCAATCCGCGCTTCCCGGGCGACCAGGGCCGTCTGACGGTTCCTGCCGAGCGTATGCGCAAGCTGGTCCTCGCTGCCGCGGAGCGCGGTCACACCGTGCGCATCCACGTCATTGGTGACGGTGCGATTCATGCCGCGCTGGATATCTTCGAGGAAGCGGCCGACCTGTACGGCCTGCCCCAGCACGGTCATAACACGCTTGAGCATCTGGAGAACCTCTTGCCCGAGGACATCGACCGCCTGCGCAAGCTCGACGTGGTTGCCTCGAGCCAGCCCTGCCATATCACGCTCGACCCGGGTGGTCCGGAGCGCGACCTGGGCTTGGAGCGCAGCCGCATCATGTGGCCGTTCGCAACCTATAAGCAGCGCGGCATTCGCCAAGCCTTCGGTACCGACAGCCCCATCACAGCTGTTACCAGCATGAACGTGCTCTACACGGCTATCACGCGCCAGGACCCCAAAAGCCACTGGCCCGAGGGCGGCTGGCTGCCGAGCGAGCGCATCGATGCGGCAACAGCCCTGCGCAACTACACCCTGGGCAGCGCCTACGCGGCAGGCGACGAGCAAAACCTCGGCAGCCTGGAACTCGGCAAATACGCCGATCTGGTAGTCCTGGACCAAAACCCGCTCACCGTTGACCCCCAAGACCTCCAGGCCACAAAAGTTCAGGCCACCTACCTGGCAGGTAACTTGATTTACGAGCGCTAAGTATTCATGCCGTACCGTTAAGCGCGGCTCGGACAGCCTATTTTGGGATAGCGCTCGAGTCGCGTTTGTTTGCCGGTGGGGATTTGTTAGGAGCGTCCCCGCTCTGATGGATTTGGGCGCAGGGCGGATGCGCCGCTGCCCTGCGCGCTCAATTTGGACATCAGCAATGCTGCCTCTTGGTGTTTTGCATACTTCCCATTACAGATTGCATAAAAAGGCTGGGATATTCTTCCTGATCCTGATGTACCCCCGCCCGTGCCGTGCAAAAAACGGAGTATTCAGCACCGCGAGCTCTGCCGGTGCCGCTGCAGTCGGGTAGCATTGCGGAGATCGACGTCATTTTGGGGTCCGACGTGGCGCGAGGCATGCTTGTTTGTCTCGACGAGGCCTGTCTGCCGACCCAAATCGCCGGTCGAAGGCTACCGTGGGACTAATTAGATGCGCCCGGTGCGTATGCATTTGTCCCGGCCTGCTGAAAACTCCCAAAAATGCACGGTGCTCCCCAGGGGACCCGTGCTCGCAACGAAAACCATGCCCATGTCGCTATCCGCATCGCCTTTTTGCTGCACTGACTTTTCTGAATGCCGGGCTCGAATTAGTTAACCTGCCTCCCGTGTGGCTCCGGAGGGGCGGGGCATAAGGTTTATCGCGAGTTCCGCACGAGCCGAAGGCCACTTAATGTGGCCTTCGTGCGAGCAGGACTGCCCGAGCAGGAAACCTTATGCCCCGCCCCTCCGGAGCCACACGGGAGCCACTGCTAAGTTATCCCCCGGCATTCAGAAAATCTAAGTGCCAAAAAATAAGATTTTTTGACTCTGTGTTGTATAACCCGCCATTCGTGGGTACCATTCAACGCGTACGCAAACAAAAAGGGTTAATTCGCGTGGTATAACCGCGCGGCCCAAAAAGGAGGAGACAAGCATGTCGTCTTTGAAGCCGCTTGCAGATCGTGTTCTGGTCAAGCCCGACGAGGCCGAGCAGAAGACCGCTTCTGGTCTGTATATCGCCAGCAACGCTCAGGAGAAGCCGCAGCGTGGCACCATCGTTGCCGTTGGCGCCGGCAAGGTCAACGACAAGGGTGAGCGCATCCCCATGGACGTCAAGGTCGGTGACGTTGTCATCTACGGTAAGTTCGGTGGCAACGAGGTCAAGGTCGACGGCGAGAAGTATCTGCTGATGCGCGCCGACGACATCTACGCCGTCGTCGAGGCCTAGTCTCGTCAGAATCTCTGATTCGTCTTTGAACGCGCCCGCCGCACAGGACTCGGAAGCGGCGACGCGAGTCACATTTCTTTTGGAGGATTACCTACCATGGCAAAGAACATTACGTTCAACACCGATGCCCGCGCTAAGCTTGCCAAGGGCGTCAACACTTTGGCCGACGCCGTTACCGTCACCATGGGCCCCAAGGGTCGCTACGTTGCGCTGCAGCGCACGTTCGGTGCCCCGACCATCACCAACGACGGCGTTTCCGTCGCCAAGGAGATCGAGCTCGAGGACAACATCGAGAACATGGGCGCTCAGCTGGTGAAGGAGGTTGCCACCAAGACCAACGACACCGTGGGTGACGGCACCACCACCGCAACTCTGCTCGCCCAGGCCATCGTCAACGACGGTCTGCGCAACGTCGCCGCTGGCGCCAACCCGCTGGCCATCCGTCGCGGCATCGACAAGGCCGTTAACGCCGCCGTCGCCGAGATGAAGAAGCAGGCCAAGCCGGTCGAGACCAAGGAGCAGATCGCTTCCGTCGGTACCATCTCCGCTGGTGACCCCGAGGTCGGCGAGAAGATCGCCGAGGCCATGGAGGTCGTGGGCAAGGACGGCGTCATCACCGTCGAGGATTCCCAGACGTTCGACATCACCATCGACACCGTCGAGGGCATGCAGTTCGACAAGGGCTATGTCTCCGCTTACTTCGTCACGGATAACGACCGCATGGAGGCCGTGATGAAGGATCCGTACATCCTCATCACCGACCAGAAGATCTCCAGCGTTCAGGACATTATGCCCGTTCTCGAGGCTGTCCAGCGCGCTGGCCGTGGCCTGCTCATCATCGCTGAGGACATCGACGGCGAGGCTCTGCCTACCCTGGTTCTCAACAAGATCCGTGGCGCCCTCAACGTCTGCGCCGTCAAGGCTCCGGGCTACGGCGATCGCCGCAAGCGCATCCTCGAGGACATCGCCGTCCTCACCGGCGGCCAGGCTGCCCTGGACGAGCTGGGCGTGAAGGTCGCTGACATCACCGCCGATATGCTCGGTACCGCTAAGTCCGTCACCATCTCCAAGGACAATACCGTCGTCGTCGGCGGCGCTGGCTCCAAGGAGGCCATCGACGCTCGTATCGCTCAGATCAAGGGTGAGATGGAGAACACCACCTCTGACTTCGACCGTGAGAAGCTCCAGGAGCGCCTGGCCAAGCTCTCCGGTGGCGTTGCCGTCATCAAGGTCGGCGCTGCTACCGAGTCCGAGCTCAAGGAGATCAAGCATCGCGTCGAGGACGCCCTGCAGGCTACTCGCGCTGCTGTCGAGGAGGGTATCGTCGCCGGTGGCGGCGTCGCCTTCATGGACGCTGCTCCTGCGCTCGATGCTGTCGAGATTGACGACCCCGAGGAGAAGATCGGTGTCGACATCGTCAAGAAGGCTCTGACTGCTCCGGTTGCTACCATCGCCAAGAACGCTGGCTTTGAGGGCGCCGTCGTGGTCGACAAGGTTGCCGAGCTGCCCGCCGGCCAGGGTCTCAACTCTGCCAACGGCGAGTGGGGCGACATGATCGAGATGGGCGTCCTCGACCCCGTCAAGGTCAGCCGCGTCACCCTGCAGAACGCTGCTTCTGTTGCCAGCCTGATTCTCATCACCGAGGCCACCGTCTCCGATGTGCCCAAGAACACTCAGCTTGAGGACGCTATCGCTGCTGCCACCGCTGGTCAGCAGGGCGGCGGTATGTACTAAGGCCGACAAGGTCTAGAACTCCCACCGGGAATCCGGGGGCGGGACGGGGACTTCTCTCCGGAACGTCCTCGGACATGCAAAGAGGCTCCGCATCGCGCTTCGCGCTGCGGAGCCTCTTTGCGTCCTGCGGAATATTCCGGAGAGAAGTCCCCGACCCGCCCCCGGATTCCCTGCGTTTACGGCCTTGAGGTCGGCGGGCGTAGAAGGACGTGGTCGATAGGAGTACGTGTCCCTTCGCTGTTTCGCGCTTTGCGCGAAAGGCGCGTTACTTTGGGATGGGTGGGGAACGTGGTTGTTGCGGCAACTGGCCCTCGCCAGAAATTACCCCTGGCGTACTTGTACCTCTCTTCCCTCGTGCTACACTTGCAATTGCTGTTTCAGGGCGGGGTGGAATTCCCCACTGGCGGTAAATCGGGCGGTGCCAAAGGGGCGCCGTGGAGCAGGCGAGGCGTCTGCGACCGAGCCGATGAGTCCGCGACCCGTGCGTGTGTTGGTTCGCATGCCGGCTGAACTGGTGAGATCCCAGTGCCAACGGTTAGAGTCCGGATGAAAGAGGCAGGTGATCTTAATGTCTGAACAGTCGCAGCATATCCATTTTGAGAACACGAATAGGTGGAGCACCAAACAGCTCGTTACCATGGCGTTGATGTGCGCCTTGGGAGCGCTGTTTATGTATGTGCAGCTGCCCATCCTTCCCTCGGCACCGTTTTTGACGTATGACCCGTCGCTGGTGCCGGCGATGGTGTGCGGGTTTGCGTATGGCCCCGGTGCCGGTACTGCTGTTGCCGCCATGGCGATCGTTATCCATGCGCTCACTACGGGTGACTGGGTCGGCGCGCTTATGAATCTGGTTGCCACGCTGGGCTACATTCTGCCCGCGGCTATCGTCTACCAGAAGATGCATACCTATAAGGGTGCCGTGATTGGCCTGGTGCTCGGCGTTATTGCCGCTACGGCGTTGTCTATGGTCGCAAACCTTACCATTGGCGTATGGTTCTGGTATGGCTCGGTCGATGTGATCGCCCCGCTCATGATTCCTGCCGTGCTGCCGTTCAACCTTATCAAGACCGTGCTTAACTCGGTATTGACGCTTGCGGTGTACAAGGCGGTTTCCAACCTCATCACGCCTAAAAAGGACCAGGTCAAAGGCCGCGCATGATTGAGTGTCGGGGCGTTTCCTTTAGTTATGACGGTGCCGCACCGGCGCTCGACGGCGTCGATCTGAACATCGAGGACGGGGAGTTTTTCTGCATCCTCGGTGGCAATGGGTCGGGCAAGTCGACGTTTGCCAAGCATCTGAATGCGCTGTTGCAGCCCGATGCGGGCACGGTACGCATCAACGGCATGGATGCGTCCGACCCCGAGCTGGTCTACGACATTCGTTCGACCGCGGGCATGGTATTCCAGAATCCCGACGACCAGCTGGTGGCAACGCTTGTCGAAGATGACATTGCGTTTGGTCCCGAAAACCTAGGCGTGCCATCGGCGCAAATTGCGCAGCGCGTACGCGAGGCGCTGAAGGGCGTGGGCCTGGTGGGCTTTGAGCACCACGAGACCCATGCGCTTTCGGGCGGCCAAAAGCAGCGCGTGGCGCTTGCCGGCGTGCTTGCCATGGAACCGCGCGTGCTCATATTGGACGAGGCTTCCTCGATGCTTGATCCGCGTGGGCGCAAGGCCCTCATGAAGGCTTGCCGCGCGTTGCACGATCGCGGCATGACCATCGTGATGATTACGCACTTTATGGAAGAGGCCGCCGAGGCCGATCGTGTCGCGGTGTTTCGGGCGGGGCATGTTGCCATGCTGGGTACGCCCGAGGAGATTCTGACGCGGGCGAATGAACTCGCTCAGCTCAACCTGGATATGCCGGCGTCGTGCTGCTTAGGTAGGACACTTCGTGCGAAGGGCGTGCCCGTTTGCGCGCAGGTACGTGAGGCGGATATGGTCGCCGAGATTGCGCAGACTTATGCCGAGCGAAGTGGGGCAGGCACCGCGGGGCAGTCTTCCGCATCCCAGTTGGAAATCGCTGACGGCACTGTTCCGGTAGACAACGAGGGCAACGCGTCGGAGCCCGTCATAGAGCTATCCCATGTTTCGTACAGTTATTCGCTCAGTCCGCGCGAGCGCCGCCGCTGGCATAAGCGCTCGGCCACTGCGGGCAAATCGAGCAAACAGGCTCTCTGGGGAAACGACCCCAGCAGTCCGTGGGCGCTGCGCGATGTATCGCTGACGGTGCGTCGCGGCGAGTTCCTGGGGCTAGCAGGCCATACCGGCTCGGGTAAATCGACTCTGGTCCAGCATCTCAACGGGCTGATCCGTCCGCAGGAGGGAAGCATTTGCGCGCTGGGGCTCGACCTATCAAACAAGAAAGACGCCGCTGCGGTTAAGGCCAAGGTCGGCGTGGTGTTTCAGTATCCTGAGCGTCAGCTGTTTGCCGAAACCGTGGCGCAGGACGTGGCGTTTGGTCCGCACAACCTTGGCTTGCCGCAAGATGAAGTCGACCGTCGTGTCGAGTCATCGCTCTCGCGCGTGGGCCTCGATCTTTCCACGGTCGGCGACAAGAGCCCCTTTGAGCTTTCGGGCGGCCAGCAGCGTCGCGTGGCGTTTGCCGGCGTGCTCGCCATGGAACCTGAGGTGCTGGCGCTCGACGAGCCCATGGCAGGCCTCGATCCGGCTGCCCGCAGGGATTTCCTGGAGCTCATTGGCCGTTTACATGACGAAGGCCTGACCGTTGTCATGGTTTCGCACAGCATGGATGACCTGGCAAATTGTTGTGACCGTATCGTTGTGATGAACGAGGGCGCGGTGTTTGCCGAGGGAACGCCCGCTCAGGTTTTTGCGCATGCGGATGAGCTTAAATCAATCGGCTTGGGTGTTCCCGCCGCCCAGCGCATGGCGCTGGCGCTCGCGAAGGCAGGCGTGCCGCTGCGCTTTGACGGCCTCTATACGGTTGAGTCGCTGGCAGACGAGTTGGTGGACCTGCTAATCGGTCGCTCGGGCGGTCCTTCTAACGTCGCGGACATTGCTAAATCCAAGACGGTCGCGCGAGAGGAGGGCTGCTAATGGAGGCGTTTTCGTTTGGCAGCTACTATCCCGGCGATAGTGCGATCCACCGCCTAGACCCGCGAACTAAGTTGCTCTTGGGCTTTGTGTTTCTGATCACGACGCTCACAGTCAGCAGCTTCCGCGGACTGGCCCCGGTCGCAATCTTCGTTGTCCTGATCTATGCCGTGTCCCGGGTGCCGTTGCGCCGGGTCCTATCATCGATGGCACCATTGCTGGCGATTGTCGTGGTGGTCGCAGTGCTCAACCTGTTTTCCGACCAGAGCGGGCGCATCCTGTGGCAGCTCTGCTTTCTGCAGATAAGCGAGGGCTCGCTGCGTTCTGCCGCCTTTATGGCGTGCCGCCTGACCCTGATGATGGCCGGCATGAGCGCCATTACGCTCACCACGCCCACGCTCGACCTCACCGCGGGCTTTGAGCGTCTGCTCGCACCGTTTGCGCGCGTGGGGCTCCCTGCGCATGAGCTCGGCATGATCATGGGTATCGCGTTGCGCTTTATGCCGCAGTTCGCCACCGAGATGAAGCAGACGGCGGACGCGCAGGCAAGCCGCGGCGCGCGCGTGACGTGCGGTCCGCTCGGCGGCGTGCGTATGCTCGGCAGTGTGGCGATTCCGCTGTTCACGGGCGTGTTCCGTCATGCCGAGACGCTTTCGGCCGCCATGGATGCCCGTTGCTATCATGGCGAGCAGGGCCGCGCACGTTTGCATGCGCTTGCATTTGGCCGCAGCGATGCGTTGGCGGCGGTGGTGACGGCGTTGCTGCTCATCTGCGTCATCGTCATCAATCTTCAACTTGTTTAGGCGCGATTCGAGCGCAAGAAAGGGGTCCCTATGACCGACAACGACCGCACGGCTCAGCTTGAGCGCGCCTGTTCGTATCTCAGGCGCATTCCGGCGTGGTATCTGGCCACGACCGATGTGGCCGACGGGTATCAGCCTCGCGTGAGGCCGTTTTCATTTGCCATGGTCGATGACGGTAAGCTGTGGTTTTGCACATCGCGCGACAAGGATGTGTGGGCGGAGCTGAGTGCGAATCCCAAGTTTGAACTCTCGGGCTGGAAGCCGGGGGAGTGCTGGATCGTGTTGACCGGCGAGGCCGCACTTGAGGACGACGCAGTTGCGAGCGACAAGGTGCGTCAAGCGGGTTTTAAGCACATGGTGGGCATCGGCGAGGAACACGAGAGCGCCAACGACGGCCGCCTTGCGTTCTTCTCGGTCCGCAACATTGCCGCGCGCTTCTGTGATATCGACGGCAGCGAGGAGCGCCTGGAGCTCTAATTTCCCAAATTGATTACCCATTCCAAAAAGACTGGTCAGGCGACAGGAGGACACATGGACGGATTGAATACGGTGTTGGAGTATCTAACGTCGGTGCCGGCATGGTATTTGGCGACGAGCGTTGACGGACAGCCTCATGTGCGTCCGTTTTCGTTTGCGCAGATCCAGGATGGCAAGCTGTGGTTTGTAACAGCGCGCACCAAAGACGTGTGGCAAGAGCTGCTACAAAATCAGCGCTTTGAGGCCACGAGTTGGTGGCCGGGCCATGGCTGGCTCATCTTGCGCGGGCGTGCCGGCTTGGATGACCGGGCTTCGAGCGAAATGCGCGAAGCCGGGTGGAAGCATCTAGAGCGCCTGGGTGAGCACTATGAGGGGCCTAACGACCCCACGCTCGTCTTCTTTAGCGTCGAGGATTCCGAGGCTTTTATCTGCAATCACGACGAATGGGTGCCGGTCGAGCTCTAGCCAGCTGGCTCATCCTAACAACTTGGTTTTCGCATGGGCGGGCCCCGTATTGCCCGGCGCCGTTAGGAGCGCCGGTCAATACGGGGCCCGCTCCATTTGTCAATTCCTTCGAGCGAATGTGTCGGGAATGTTTCAATGCATGAATATGCAAGTCATTTACGTGTTCATGCATCTTTTGGTGCTAAAGTTTCAAGCCACTTCATAACGACCGCTGCGAAATGCGCATCGGTGCATAAATCGCAGACAAGGAGTCTGATATGTCTTTGAAGGTTGGAATCGTCGGCGCGGCTGGATATGCCGGAGCCGAGCTCATTCGCCTCGTGCTCGGTCATCCCGAGTTTGAACTTGTTGCCATTACGTCCAACGCTGATGCCGGCCAGCCGTTGTCTGCGGTGTACCCGAGCTTCACCGGCGTAAGCGATCTTGTCTTCACGACGCATGATGCCCCCGAGCTCAAGAACTGCGACGCGGTATTTTTGGCCGTGCCGCACACGGCTGCCATGGCTCAGGTGCCCGCCCTGCTTGCCGCGGGAGTCTCCTGCATTGACCTCTCGGCCGACTATCGCCTGAGCGATCCGGCCACCTTTGAGGCCTGGTATGCCGCCGAGCACACGAGCCCCGAGTTGCTCAAGACCCGCGCCTTCGGTCTGCCCGAGCTGTTCTGCCAGGACTTAGAGACCGCTGCTTCCAACCATGCCGCTGGCAGGCCCGTGTTGGTCGCCTGCGCCGGCTGCTATCCCACCGCAACGAGCCTTGCTGCCGCTCCTGCCGTGCGTGCGGGCTGGGTGGCTGAGAACGGTCCCGTGATTGTCGATGCCATTAGCGGCGTGACGGGCGCCGGTAAGTCCTGCAACGCCCGCACCCATTTTTGCAGCGCCGACGAGAACTTGGAGGCCTACGGCGTGGGTAAGCATCGTCACACGCCCGAAATCGAGCAAATCCTTGGTCTAACAGATCGCGTCGTCTTTACCCCGCACCTGGCACCGCTCAAGCGCGGCCTGCTCTCCACGGTGACGCTGCCGCTCACGCCGCAGGCCATCGACTCCCTGACCCTTGAGGACGTTGTCGACTATTACAAGCAGTTCTACGCTGGTCGCACTTTCGTGCGCGTACTCGACGCCGGCCAGCAGCCCAAGACGGCTTCGGTCGTCGGCACCAACGCCGCCCAGATCGGCCTCGCGCTCAACAAGTGCGCGGGCGTGCTGGTGGCGACGGGCGCCATCGACAATCTGTGCAAGGGCGCTGCGGGCCAAGCAGTCCAGTGCGCCAATATCGTCTTTGGCTTTGACGAGCGACGAGGCTTGCCCACAGTGGCGTGCCCGGTGTAGCACATTCGATTGTTAACGATTTGGTAGTCGGGCATCGAGTGGGGCGCCACTCTTAAGCTGGTCTCATGATCACGACTGGCATGGCGCACCAACCGATGTCCGTTTTTTGTTTGACATAAGGAGTCATAAAGACGATGAATACCGAGCTGTTTGATATCAAGATTCGCGCCGTCGAGGGTGGCGTTACGGCTGCGGCTGGTTTTAAGGCTGCAGGCATCCACGCTGGGTTCCGCAAGAACCCCGAGCGTCTGGATTACGCGCTCGTCGTGCCCGATAAACCCTGTCCCGGTGCCGGCGTGTTTACCACCAATCGCTTTTGCGCGGCGCCCGTGCAGGTGAGCCGTGCCAACCTGGGCGGTGCCGACAAGGGCTACGGAATCATCGCCGGCGTTTCGGTTAACTCTGGCAATGCTAACGCCGCCACGGGTGAGACCGGCCTTGCATGCGCGCGCGAGACGTGCAGCATCGCATCGCAGGTCATCGGCTGTGAGCCCCAGCAGATTCTGGTTGCCTCCACGGGTGTGATTGGCCAGATTCTGCCGATCGACACGTTTGAGACCGCCATTCCTGCCGCCTACGAGGCGCTCTCCGCCCACGGTGGCGCCGATGCCGCTCGCGCCATCATGACGACCGACACGCACTCCAAGGAGTACGCCGTGTCCTACGTCAGCGAGGCGGCGGGTCATGCGGGTAATGTCTATACGGTAGGCGGCATGTGCAAGGGCTCGGGCATGATCATGCCCAACATGGCCACCATGATCGCAGTTATCACCACCGATGCCCCCGTCGAGCCTGCGGCACTTCATGCCCTGCTGCTCTCGACCGCCAAGCAGACTTTTAACAAGGTAACGGTCGATTCCGACACCTCGACCAACGACACCTGCATCATGCTTGCCTCCGGCGCCGCTGCCGCAGATGCCGAGCCCATCGTCGAGGGCACTGATGCCTTTGACGAGCTGGCCTTTGCCGTGCACGAGGTGTGCGAGAGCCTGGCGCGCAACATTGCGGCCGATGGCGAGGGTGCGTCAAAGCTCGTGACGGTTAACGTTACCGGCGCCGCTAACGACGAGGAAGCCGATATCGCCGCCCGCGCCGTTGCCAACTCGCCGCTCGTTAAGACCTGCATCGCCGGCCACGACTGCAACTGGGGCCGCGTTGCTATGGCGCTTGGTAAGTGCGGCGTGAAGTTTAATCAGGAAGACGTTTCTATCGACATGATGGGCATGCCCGTCTGTCGCGACGGTCTGACTGTTCCCTTTGACGAGGACGAGGCTCTACGACGTTTCGAAGCGCCCGAGATCGTGATCTCGGCCGACCTGGGCGCAGGCGACGCGGCAACGACTGTGTGGACCTGCGACCTCACGCACGAGTACATCTCCATCAACGGCGACTACCGTTCCTAGATTCCAGGCACGCTGCGTATCTTGCCGCGATTGCGGACAGCGGAGCACGGCGCGATAACGATACGAAAGACGAGGCAGATTATGAAATTCGCACGCGATTGTCGTTCGAGCGAATCCAACGAAGCAACCGCGCAGCTGCTGTTCGAAGCGCTGCCGTGGATTAAGAACCTGACCGGCAAGACGGTTGTTATCAAATATGGCGGAGCCGCCATGGTTGATGAGCAGCTGCGCCGCGACGTGATGAGCGACATCGTTTTGCTCAAGATCATCGGTATGCGCCCCGTCATCGTGCATGGCGGCGGCAAGGCTATCAACGAGGCGCTGAGCCATTACGATATTCCCGTCGAGTTTAAGAACGGCCAGCGCGTGACCACGCCGGCGACTATGGATATCGTGCGCGAGGTGCTGGGCGGCAAGGTCAACCAGGAGTTGGTTGCTGCCATCAACCACCACGGTAACCTGGCCGTGGGCGTGTCGGGCAGCGATGCCGGCACGCTCATCGCCGAGCCGCTCGACCCCGAGCTCGGTCGCGTGGGCAAAGTGACGCACGTCAACACCGACTATATCGAGCGCTTACTCGATAGCGAGTACATCCCCGTCATCGCTACCGTCGCGGCGGGGGAGGACGGCGGTTTCTTCAACATCAACGCCGACACCGCCGCCGGTGCCGTTGCCGCGGCGCTCCACGCGCATAAGGCGATCTTTTTGACCGATGTCGATGGTCTGTACAAGGACTTTAGCGACAAGGACTCGCTTATCTCCAACCTAACGCTCGACGAGGTTAACGAAATGCTCTACGGCGGCGAGGTCGATAAGGGCATGATTCCCAAGCTGCGTGCGGCTGTCGACGCGCTTACCGCTGGCGTGTTCCGAGCCCACATCATCAACGGCACGACGCCGCATTCGCTGCTCCTGGAGCTGCTGACCGATGCCGGCGTCGGCACCGTGATCCATTCCACCGAGACGGCGTACGAGTTCGATACGCATCCGCATCCGCTTTCGACGTTTGCTGCGCGTCTGACCGAGAACCTTGACGAGGTCGAGAAGCTTCAGACGGTCTAGCTGACCCGCAGCCGCCCCATTCCTGCACCCATAGCCCCGCGCCGTCTGGCGCCCAACGAAAGGCATCCCATGTCACTTGCAGCTCAGCAATCGCTTGAATCCCATTACGTTATGCATACCTTTGGCCGCTCTCCGGTCGAGTTTGTCGAGGGTCACGGCATGAAGCTCACCGGCGACGATGGCCGTGAGTACCTCGACTTTCTTGCCGGCATCGGCGTGTGCAGCCTAGGTCATGGCGACCCGGCTGTGCTCTCGGCGCTCGAGGCACAGACCAAAAAGCTCATGCATGTCTCCAATTACTTCTACATCGAGCAGCGCGGACAGGTCGCGGCGCTGCTGTCCAAGCTTGCTAACGACGACGTAGATGGTGCGCGCGTTCTTGCCGATGCCATTGTCGCCGGCGATGAGACCACGGCAGCTGCTCTTGGTGCCCCGGCTGCGGGCGAGCAGGTGTGGGAGACGTTCTTTGCCAACTCCGGCGCCGAGGCCAACGAGGGCTCGATGAAGCTTGCGCGCCTGTACGCCAAGCGTGCCGGTAATGGCGGCAACACTATCGTGTGCATGCGCGGCGGCTTCCACGGCCGTACGCTCGAGACTATTGCGGCCACCATGCAGGATTGGCTGCAGGACAGTTTCCGCCCGCTGCCGGGTGGCTTTGTGGCCTGCACGCCCAACGATGTCGATGAACTGCGTGCAATCTTTAAGCAGCTGGGGAGCGAGATTTGTGCCGTGATGCTCGAGCCGATCCAGGGTGAGAGTGGCGTGCGCCCCATGACCGAGGAGTTTATGGCTACGGCGCGCGACTTGGCGCACGAGGTGGGTGCCGTGCTTATCGCCGACGAGGTCCAGTGCGGTATCTTCCGCACGGGTAAGCCGTTTGCGTTCCAGACCTATGGCGTGGAGCCCGACATCATGAGCCTTGCCAAGGGCATTGCCGACGGCGTGCCCATGGGTGCCGTCGTGGCAAAGAAGGAGATTGCCGACGTGTTTAAGCCGGGCGACCACGGCTCGACCTTTGGCGGTAGCTGCTTGGCCATCGCGGCGTGTGCCGCGACGCTCTCCGCGCTCGTGCGCGGCGATTATGCCGACCATGCTGCCAAGGTGGGCGCCTATATGGAGGCAAAGCTCGCCAAGCTGCCGCACGTGACCGAGGTACGTGGCCGCGGCTTGATGCTCGGCTGTGATTTGGATGATGCCGCGGGCGACGCGCATGATGTTGTTGCCCGCGCGCTGGCCGCCGGTGCCGTGATCAACGCTACGGGTGCGCATACGCTGCGTTTCCTGCCGCCACTTGTCTGCGAGGAAGCCGACGTGGACAGCCTGATCGAGATACTGTCGGGTGTTTTGGGCTAACGCGGCGCAATAACTCAATTTTGACCGGGTTCCGGACTGCGGACGTGCCCTATGCGGCATGATTCAGCGGTCTGGAACCCGTTTTGCCTTAGATTTGCTAAGGCAGGGAGACCTGCTGGTCAAAAAACATCAAATATGAGTACTGCTACCGATTTGATAGCAGCAATTTTGGACTAATAAGGCCAGATAGCAAGTCAAAATGGCGATGAAAGCACGATTTTGATCCAACTGTTAGTACTTATAATGGACATATGTTGCGTAACTAAAGCAAATACTATCTTTTTATATGTTGCAAACAAAGTAGCAGTACTCATTTTTGCCATTTTTTGACCACGGCCTTTGCGATAGATGTGCTGGCGGGTTCGAATCCCTCTGCGATGGGCCCAAAAAAGAAAGGCCCCCATTGCTGGGAGCCTATCAAATCAGTGGTGGGCGATGAGGGATGTCCGCGTGCGGCTGGCGCCGCCCGCTTCCGCTTCGGGCCTGCGGCCCTCGCGTGCTGCGCTGGAAAACGCTTCGCGTTTCCTCAGCTCCGCACCCTGGCGGGTTCGAATCCCATGAAATGGGCGCAAACAAAACGGTCCCCTTGCGAGGACCGTTTCCAATTCAGTGGTGGGCGATGAGGGATTCGAACCCCCAGCCTTGTGCGTGTAAAGCACCTGCGCTAACCGTTGCGCCAATCGCCCGTGCGGAGAGAGTATAGCAAAACAATCGCCCCATTCACCTCATATCCATTAAAGGTAACTCGCGCGTGTCACAGCGGAGCTGATTCAGTTGAGATCTGTCTCTTATACACATCTCCGAGCCCACGAGACATGCGCAGATCTC
>URKT01000029.1 GCA_900548495.1 uncultured Collinsella sp.
CCTCCGTTGCGATTTCGAAAGGTTGGGTTCACGAGCCATGCCAAGTGCTCAGGAGCTACAACATCAATTTGGTGAATATCGAGGCGCCATGCCCCGTCCATCAGATTTCGATCTCTTTTGGAAGGATCGCATGGCCGAGGCCGACGCCGTTGGGCTTGACTATGCGATCGAGACGGCATCGGTCACCGATGCCGCGACCTGCCAGCTTTTCGACCTCTGGTATACCGGCATGTGTGGCGCTCGCCTGCATGCCAAGTACCTTAAACCCGTCTCGGACGAGCCCGTGCCATTGGTACTTCAGTTCCATGGGTATCCGGGTGCAAGCCGCAGCTGGTTTGAGCAGGCGTCGTTTGCGGGCATGGGCATGGCACTCATCGCCCTCGACTGCCCCGGCCAAGGAGGTCCCTCCGAGGACATTGGTGGATTTGAGGGCACAACGGTTGCCGGTCATATCGTCGCCGGTATCGACGGCGACCCGGCCAACCTCTACTATGTCCGCTTGCACCAAGATATTCGCATCCTGTGCCGCATCGTTCGCGAGCTCGAGGGCATCGATCTTGCGCGTGTGTTTGTGAACGGCGCGTCGCAGGGCGGCGGTTTGGGCATTGCGACCTGTGCGCTTAACAGCGAGCTTATCAATCGTGCCGCCATCCTCTATCCCTTCCTGTCAGATTTCCGCCTGGTCTGGGATTTGGATGCCGACGACATTGCCTACGAGGGCCTGCGCTATTGGTCTCGCTGGTTTGACGAGGACTCGACTCGTATTGACGAAGCCTATGCCAAGCTGGCGTACTTCGATTCCAAGAACTTTGCCCCTATGGTCAAATGCCCCGTGCTGTTTGGCACCGGCACAGCCGATATCGTCTGTCCGCCAGCGACGCAGTTTGCGGTCTATAACAACCTGACCTGCGAAAAGCGTCATGAGTTCTTTGAAGGCTTTGGCCACGAGGAGATTCAGGATTTTGACGATCTGATCATTCCGTTTTTCTGCAAGGGAGGGGAGGCTCATGTCTAAGTGCGAGAGCAATGTTGACGAGCTGATTGTCCCCGGACTCGTGGGAATTCCTGGAACGGTTTCGTCAAGGCTCGCAGAATATCGGGACTGGCGCGGTGATGTCCAAGCAGATGTTTCTGATTTAGAGACATGCGCTTCGAATCTTGAGATTCAAGGCCTGGCCATAACGGCGATTGACTTTGTTAACCCCTGCGCCCGTTACTCGGAGGTCTCCTTTGAGCTCGGTGACGATGCGATTCACGCTCGTTTGATTGAGCCTGTTGGTCGTGCCCGAGTATCTGAGCATGTGCCACTGTGCCTGATGTTCCACGACATCGATCGGCCTGTGCGCGGCTGGCATCACATGACGAGATTTGCCGCCATGGGGTATGCCGTTCTCGCGCTAGATGACGATGTTGCTGGTGCGGACGACCTGCAGCAGGGAATTGCTTCGCCTGCTTTTGTCAGGCGCGTCCGTTGGGGCTGCGCGTTGGCGAAGGTTGCGCGCAATCTTGATGGCATGGATTCCGACCGCATCTTTGCATGGGGCGAGGGTCTTGGCGGCGGAGTCGCGCTGGCGGTTTCTGCTCTGGACGAGCGAGGCCTTGCCTGCACGGCGGTTGCCAATCCAATTCCCGGTGGCCTCGAGGCGCTGTCGTCTCGGGTGCGCGGATCGGTGCTCATGGGCACATCGCTCATGGATGCCGTGAGCGACCCCAAGGGCCAGTTTGCCGTATTCAACGGTCTTGAGTGTGACCGGAGGCATATCATCTATGCCAAATACGCTCACGAGCGCATCAATGCGTTCGAAAACGAAGTCGTCGACTTCTTTAACCAAACGTTCTACCCGTGTTCTTTGGCCTAGACGGCCTGGACACTGCCAACAAGAGTGGGCGGCATAGGGCTGCCCGCCAGACAACTAAGGAGATTCTTGTGGCAACTCAGAAATTCACCGGCGTTATCCCTCCCGTCGTTGTTCCCGATACCGAAGACCACCAGCTCGATGTTGCCTCCTTTGAGCGCAGCATCAACCGCATGATCGATGCCGGCGTCGATGGCCTGTTCTTCCTGGGCTCCTCGGGCGAGGTCGTCTTCTCCACCGACGAGCGTCGCCGTCAGATCGTCGCCGAGGCCGTCCGTATCGTCGACCACCGTGTGCCCGTTCTGGTCGGCATCATCGACACCGAGACCGAGCGCATGATCGAGCACGGTAAGGTCGCTCAGGAGTTGGGCGCCGATGCGCTTGTCGCCACCTGCCCGTTCTATGCCCTGCAGGGCATGACCGAAGTCGAGGAGCACTTCCGCATCCTGCATGAGGAGCTCGACCTGCCCATCTTCGCCTACGACATCCCCGTGTGCGTCCACACCAAGCTCCCCTGGAAGCTCCTTGCCAAGCTCGGCGCCGAGGGCGTCCTTGCTGGCGTCAAGGATTCCTCGGGTGATGACATCTCGTTCCGCTACCTCGTTCAGGAGAACGAGAAGAACGGCCATCCGATGAGCATCCTCACCGGTCACGAGGTTGTTGTCGACGGCGCCTACCTCGGTGGCGCCGACGGTTCCGTCCCGGGTCTCGCCAACGTTGAGCCCGAGGGCTACGTGCGTCAGTGGAAGGCCGCTCAGGCTGGTGACTGGGCTACCGTCAAGGCCGAGCAGGATCGCCTCAATGAGATTTCGCACATCTGGGATGTCACCTCGGGCGTCCAGGGCTATGCCGGTGGCGTCGGTGCCTTCAAGACCGCTATGAACCTCATGGGCATCTTCGACAGCCCGACCATGCCGCGCCCGGTGAAGGCCATGACCGGCGAGAACGTCGAGGCTATTAAGAAGGTCCTCCAGGACAACGGTCTCCTGTAAAGCTTCCCCGGGCACCCGATCTTGGGGCTCAAGCGGTCGAGCGTGACCCATTAGGTCAACGCCCGACCGCTTTCACCCCAACCTCGGGCACTCGGGAAACCTTTACCAAGCTGCGGCGATAACGCCGCTTTCATTTCCTGTAGTTGTTTTTTATCTCCTAAGGAGAGCGACATGGAGAACAAGTACGTCTGCTCTGTCGATATCGGCGGAACTAAGATCGCGACTGCCATCATGGAGTACCCGGCTGACGGTAGTGTGCCCCATCCCGTTTTTGAGGCCGAGGTTCCTACCGAGGCCCAAGAGGGCGGCGAGGCCGTCTTCCAGCGCATCGAGGCGTCTATCAAGGCAGCTCTTGAGGCAAATCCCGATGTCGAGGTCCTCGGAGTTGGCATCGGCGCTGCCGGTGTCGTCGACCCCAAGACGGGCGCCATCGCGTATGCCAACGAGATCATGCCCGGCTGGTCCGGCGTTCAGTTGGGGCCGCGCCTGCGCGAGGACCTCGATCTTCCCGTTGCCGTTGTAGGCGACGTGCAGGCTCATGCTCTGGGCGAGGCCCATTGGGGCGTCGGCAAGGGCAAGTTCTCCGTCTTGTGTCTTGGCATCGGTACGGGCATCGGCGGCGCATATGTCGAGAACGGCCGCGTGATGCAGGGCTTCCATGGTGCTGCTGGCCATATGGGCCACATCGAGTGCTCGGCTGCCGCCGGCATTCCCTGCGCCTGCGGGCGTTCCGGCCATCTGGAGTCGGTTGCTTCGGGCACTTCCATTGGTCGAATGTACGATGAACGTTTTGGCCGCGTCGACCCCAGCCGTCCTTCGGTCGGTCGCGATGTGAACGACCTGTGCCGTGCGGGCGACGCAAAGGCGACCGAGGTCATCCATGACGCCGGCTTTGCGCTGGGGGCCAGCTTGGGCTCGCTCGCTAACATCCTGGACCCTGAGGTCATTGTGCTTTCGGGCGGCGTGATTCACCAAGGTCCCGATTGGCGTTCGCAGACGTGGAAGGATTCGGTGCACGAGGGCTATGCCAGCCAGGCGCTCGATCCGCTTCAGAACACACCGATCCTCATCGGTTCTCTGGAGGGCGATGCTCCGCTCATCGGTGCCGCCGAACACCTTCTTGCTTCGTTGAAGTAAACATAACTACCAAGTGTGCCTTCTGAGGTGCCGCAGATTGACGTGAAAGAGGAGCGAAGCGTACTTCGGTACGCGAGCGACGGTTTGAACGTCAAGGTGCGGCGTCTCAGAAGGCTGTTTTGAGAAAGGTTGAGTCGAACATGACCGTTGATCCTTTGATCCAGTCCCTGAAGGGCAAGCTCGTCGTGAGCGTTCAGGCGTATATGGGCGAGCCGCTTCGTACGCCCGAGACCATGGCGCAAATGTCTCGCGCTTGCGAGCTCGGCGGCGCCGCCGCCATTCGCTGCCAGGGCCTTGCCGACATTGCCGCCATTAAGGGTCGCTGTGAGGTTCCCGTCATCGGCCTGTGGAAGGATGGGCACGAGGGCGTTTACATCACGCCGACGCTGCGTCACGCTCGCGCCTGCGTTGCTGCCGGTGCCGATATCGTGGCGATCGACGCCACCGATCGTCCGCGCCCCGATGGCAAGACGGTCGAGGATACCTTCCGCCCGCTGCACGAGGAGGGTGTGCTCCTGATGGCGGATTGTGCCACCATCGAGGACATTCGCCGTGCTGTTGATATGGGCTTTGACCTGGTATCCACCACGCTTTCTCACGGCGTCGCCGCCATCGACTGCACCATGGCCGATGGCCCCGACCTGCCGCTCCTGCGTCAGGCGACTGAGGAATTCCCCGGCCTTCCTATCATTTGCGAGGGTCGCGTGCATACGCCCGAGGAGGCTCGCGCCGCGATCGATGCTGGCGCCTGGGCCGTTGTCGTCGGCACCGCCATCACGCACCCCACGAGTATTACGAGTTGGTTCAAGGCTGCACTTGAGGCGTAAGACAGGCCTCGTATCCGCTCGGGGCGGTATACTCAATATAGGCAATTGACCGCGCGGGATCCGGGTTGCTGGGTCCCGCGCTTGTTTTCGGGAGGCAGCACATGCAAAAGGGAGATGCCATGGATGCGGCGGAGCGCTCGGAGCGCATCCCCGATATCGTCATCATCACCGGAATGTCCGGATCGGGCCGCACACAGGCCATGCACGTGTTCGAGGACATGGGCTATTTTTGCATCGATAACCTGCCTCCGCGTCTGATCGCCCAGCTTGCCGAGCTCGTCGGCATCAATACGGGCGTGGGCAGGCATCTCGCCGTCACCTGCGATTTGCGTAGCCAGGGGCTGTTTGACGAGTTGCTCGATGCGGTCGCCGCGCTCGAAGAGCGCGAGATGAGCTGCGACATCGTGTTCCTGGAGGCTTCTGACGAGGTGCTGATTCGTCGCTACAGCGAAAATCGCCGCCGTCATCCCATTGCCAAGCCGGGGGAGACTACGGCCGATGCCATTCAGCGCGAGCGCCTTCAGCTGCAGGGCGTGCGCGACCGAGCCGATATGATTATCGACACGAGCCGTCTGCGCACCTCTGCGCTGCGCAACAAGCTACGTATGGCATTTTCCGAGCTGTCCGACCAACAGCTCATGGACGTCCACGTATTCTCGTTTGGCTTTAAGCACGGCATGCCCGTCGAGGCGGACATTATGATCGATGTCCGCTTCCTGCCTAATCCGTTCTACGATCCCGAGATGCGCACGATGACCGGTCTCGATAAAAAGGTCTCCGATTTTGTTCTGGACCATCCCAAGACGCAGGAGTTTTGGAAGGCTTGGACACAGCTGCTCGATACGGTGATGCCGGGCTATATCGCGGAGGGCAAGCCGCAGCTTTCTATCGCCATCGGCTGTACAGGCGGCCAGCACCGCAGCGTTGCCATTGCCGAAGCCACGGCACGTTATTTGGAAGGTGCCCAATATCACGTGAGCATTTCCCATCGCGACCTGTCGCGCGCCAACACGAAGGCATAGGCCTGCATGTCGTTTACCGCCGAGGTGCGCGACGAGCTTGCGCGCTGCGAACCCGAATGTGAATACTGCGACTTGTCGACGCTTGCCGCCCTCACGCGCGTGAGCGGTACGCTCTCGCTTACCGGCTCTGGGCGGTATCGTTTGACGGTCGCGACCGAGACGGGCGCCGTCGCGCGCACGATGATCACACTGACGCATCGCATCCTTAAGCTCAAAACGGAGTTCACCGTCCGTAAATCTGTATTGCATAAGGTTCGAAACTACCTCATCACCTTGCCCGATCAACCCGACCTGGACAAGGCTCTGGTGCTGCTGGGCATTCTCGACCGCAGGGGAGGGCTCGTCGCCGGTGTTCCCCGGCACATCGTTGCCCGTCCCTGCTGCAGGCTTGCCTACATCCGCGGCGCGCTCATCGCCGGCGGTTTCGTGGCCGATCCCCGCGGCGACTTTCATTTGGAGATCGCGGTGCAGGGCGAGCAATATGCCAAGGGGCTTTGCGATCTGTTGGAGCAGATTGGGGTCCATGCTCGTGTTAATGCGCGGCGGGGGTCATATGCCGTGTACATTAAGAGCGCCGAGGAAATCGAGCATCTATTAAAGCTGATTGGTGCCAAGCGCAGCGTTGCCGAGATTGAGGAGGCGCGCGCGGTCAAGTTGGTTAAGAACGATGTGAACCGTCGCGTGAACGCCGAGCTCGCCAACCAGACCAGAAGCGCCGGTGCTGCCCAGCATCAGCTTGCGCTTATCGATGAGCTCGAGCAGCGAGGCCTTCGCGATGCGCTTCCGGATGCCTTGGCGGTCTTTTGCGACCTGCGCGAGCGCTATCCCGATCTTTCGCTGCGTGATTTAGGGGAGATGGCTGACCCTCCCTTGTCGAAGTCGGCCCTCTACCATCGTGTTTTACGGCTTGAAAAGCTCATTGAAGCAAACAGGTAGATTAAAGTATCGACTTATATATGGATTTAGCTGCTGTTTTAGTATTTAAAACGTTTTAACGTAAATTTGATTTTCAATTTCGAGCATTCTCGTGAAATTCAAGTCAAAAAAAAGGTATATTAGGTGAGTGGTTAGTTTGTGGGCCTCAACGGCGGGCGCTGTAGCTCGCGGGGGCCTTACGAAAGGAGACACAATGGCAGTAAAGGTTGCTATTAACGGCTTCGGTCGCATCGGTCGTCTGGCTTTCCGTCAGATGTTCGGTCATGAGGGCTCCGAGATCGTCGCTATCAACGACCTCACCTCTCCCGATATGCTCGCTTACCTGCTGAAGTACGACTCCACGCAGGGCAACTACGCTCGCGATCACGAGGTCGTTGCTGGCGAGGATTCCATCACCGTTGACGGCAAGGAGATCAAGATCTACAAGGAGGCCGACGCCAACAACCTGCCTTGGGGCGACCTCGACGTCGACGTCGTTCTCGAGTGCACCGGCTTCTACACCAGCAAGGCTAAGGCTCAGGCCCACATCAACGCTGGCGCCAAGAAGGTCGTCATCTCCGCTCCGGCTGGCAGCGATCTGCCCACCATCGTGTACAACGTCAACCACGAGACGCTGACCGCTGAGGACAACATCATCTCCGCTGCTTCCTGCACCACCAACTGCCTCGCCCCGATGGCCAAGGGTCTGAACGACTTCGCTCCCATCGTGTCCGGCATCATGACCACCATCCACGCCTTCACCGGCGACCAGATGCCGCTCGACGGCCCGCAGCGCAAGGGCAACTTCCGTCGCTCCCGCGCCTGCTCCGAGAACATCGTCCCGAACACCACGGGCGCTGCCAAGGCCATCGGCCTGGTTCTCCCCGAGCTCAACGGCAAGCTCATCGGTGCCGCCCAGCGCGTCCCGACGCCGACCGGCTCGCTGACCAACCTCTACGCCGTCGTTGACAAGAAGGTCACCGTCGACGAGGTCAACGCTGCCATGAAGGCCTACGCCGAGACCATCCCCGATACCTTCGCCTACAACGAGGACCAGATCGTCTCCCGCGACATCGTCGGCGAGACCCACGGCTCCATCTTCGACGCCACTCAGACCATGTGCTCTGACCTCGGCAACGGCCAGACCCTCGTTCAGGTCACCTCTTGGTACGACAACGAGAACTCTTACACCTCTCAGATGGTCCGCACCATCAAGTACTTCGAGAAGTTCGTTGCCTAATTTGGCTTTTAGCGAATAGCTCGTTGAGCGTCTAAAGAAGGGCGCGGCCTTATAGGGCTTACACCCTAGGGTCGCGCCCTTTTTATAAGAAATCGTCTGCCGTAATGGGAGGCAGACACGTACGAAAGGTAGAAGCAAACATGGCCTTTACCAAGAAGACCGTCCGCGACATCGATGTCGACGGCAAGCGCGTTCTCGTCCGCGTTGACTTTAACGTGCCTATCAAGGATGGCGTCGTTGGCGACACCACCCGTATCAAGGCTGCCCTGCCCACCATCAACTATCTCGTTGAGCACAACGCTCGCGTCATCCTCATGAGCCACCTCGGCCGTCCCGATGGCACCGGCTTCCAGCCCGAGCTGTCCCTCGAGCCCGTCGCCAAGAAACTCGCCGAGCTCTCCGGTCTCGACGTTACCTTTGTCGCCGACACTTACGGCGAGAAGGCCGCCGAGGCCGTTGCCGCCGTCGAGCCGGGCAAGGTCCTCGTTCTCGAGAACGTCCGCTTCGATAAGCGTGAGAAGAAGAACGATCCCGAGATCGCTAAGAAGCTCGCTTCTTATGGTGACGTCTTCGTTCTCGATGCCTTCGGCACCGCTCACCGCGCCCAGGGTTCCGTCGTGGGCCCCGCCGCTTACCTGCCTGCCGTCGCTGGCTTCCTGCTCGAGAAGGAGGTCGACACGCTGACCGGCATCTTCGCCGAGCCCGAGCGCCCCTTCGTCGCCATCGTCGGCGGTTCCAAGGTTTCCTCCAAGATCGGCGTTCTCGATCACCTTATCGACTCTGCTGACACCCTGATCATCGGTGGCGGTATGGCCTACACCTTCTTCCTGGCTCAGGGCCTGTCCGTCGGTCAGTCTCTCAAGGAAGAGGACTGGGTCGAGCGCGCTGGCGAAATGCTCAAGAAGGCCGAGGAGAAGGGCGTCAAGATCCTGCTCCCCATCGACAACCGTGTTGCCGATCACTTTGGTGAGGACGCTGTCCCCGAGGTTGTCGCTTCCGACGCTATCCCTGACGACCGTGAGGGCATGGACATCGGTCCTAAGACCGAGGAACTTTACGCCGAGGCTGTCAAGGGCGCCAAGACTGTGTTCTGGAACGGCCCCATGGGCGTCTTCGAGTTCGATAACTTCGCTCACGGCACCCAGGCTATCGCCGAGGCTGTCGCCGAGGCCGACTGCACCTCGATCATCGGCGGTGGCGACTCCGTCGCAGCTGTCAACAAGTTCAACCTGGCCGACAAGATGAGCTGGATCTCCACCGGTGGTGGCGCTTCCATGGAGCTCGTCGAGGGTAAGGCCCTGCCCGGAGTGGAGGCGCTTCTCGATGCCTAATCGCACCCTTCTTATCGCTGGTAACTGGAAGATGAACAACGACGTCGCCGAGGCCGCTAAGCTCGCCGACGAGCTGGCTCAGGCTCTGCCCGAGGTTCCGGCTGGCGTCGAGGCACTCGTCTGCCCTCCGACCATCGACATCACCACGGTTCATGACCGCATTCAGGCTGCCCCCATCGCCCTCGGTGCACAGAACGTGTACTGGGAGGCCAAGGGTGCCTTCACCGGTGAGTCCTCTTGCGACATGCTCAAGTCCGCTGGCTGCACCTACTGCATCATCGGTCACTCCGAGCGTCGCGACTACTTCCACGAGACCGACGAGGATCAGAACAAGAAGGCCAAGGCTCTCGTTGCCGCCGGTCTTGTTCCCGTCTTCTGCTGCGGCGAGTCCCTCGAGGTCCGCGAGGCTGGCACCTATGTCGAGCACGTCGTGAACCAGGTCAAGGCTGGCCTTGCTGGTCTTGAGATCACCTGCCCCAAGCAGGTCGTCGTCGCCTATGAGCCCATCTGGGCCATCGGCACCGGCAAGACCGCTACCGCCGAGGACGCTCAGGAGGTCTGCGGCGCTATCCGTGAGACCCTCAAGGAGATGTTCGGCGAGGAGCTCGCTAACGGCATCCGCGTTCTCTATGGTGGCTCTGCCAAGCCCGGCAACATCGCCGAGCTCGTCGCCAAGCCCGACGTTGACGGTGCCCTCGTGGGCGGCGCTTCGCTCAAGGCTGCCGACTTCGCCTCTATGGTCGTCAAGGCAGGCGAGTAGGACATATGGCACAACGTCATCTTCCTGCACTCCTGATCATCATGGACGGCTGCGGCCTGGCTCCGGCCGATGGCGAGAACGCCGTCGCCGCTGCTAAGACGCCCTTCCTTGATAGCCTGTACGAGAAGTACCCCCACACCACGCTCGGCGCTTCGGGCGAGGACGTGGGTCTTCCCGATGGCCAGATGGGCAACTCCGAGGTGGGTCACCTCAACATCGGTGCCGGCCGCATCGTGTTCCAGGAGCTTTCGCGCATCAACAATGCTATCAAGGACGGCTCCATCGCCAAGAACGAGGTCTTCGTCAAGGCTATGGACGACGTCAAGGCTGACGGCAAGACCCTTCACCTCATGGGTCTTATGAGCCCTGGCGGTGTTCATTCTCACATGAACCACGTCGAGGCCCTGGTCAAGATGGCTGCCGAGCACGGTGTCAAGACCGTTCGCGTCCACGCCTTCATGGATGGCCGCGACGTTGACCCGCAGTCCGGTGCCGGTTACATGAGTGAGTTCTGCGCCTTCCTGGCCAAGATCTCCGAGGAGACCGGTTGCGACGCTCGCGTTGCCACCGTCTCGGGCCGTTATTGGGCCATGGACCGCGATAATCGTTGGGAGCGCATCCAGCGCGCCTACGACGTCATGGTCAACGCTTCCGATGCCGATACCGACCCCGTTGCCGGTATCAAGGCCTACTACGAGAAGGACCCGCGCGGCGACGAGTTCGTCGAGCCCTTCGCTGCCCACAACGAGGGCATCCACGAGGGCGACGCGGCCATCTTCTTCAACTTCCGTCCCGACCGCGCTCGTCAGATGACCCGCGTGTTCACGGACAAGGAGTTCGACGGCTTTGAGCGCGAGCAGATCAAGCTTTCGCACTTTGTGACGATGACCGAGTACGATCCGACGTTTGACGTCGAGGTCGCTTTCCCCAAGACGTTCCCCGAGAACGTCCTGGCCGACGTTATCGCCGCCAACGGCCTGAAGCAGCTGCACACCGCCGAGACCGAGAAGTACGCCCATGTGACGTTCTTCCTCAACGGCGGCATCGAGGAGCCCAAGGAGGGCGAGGAGCGCGTGCTCGTCGCTTCCCCCAAGGTCGCTACCTACGATCTGCAGCCTGAGATGAGCGCTCCCGAGGTTACTGAGAAGCTTGTCGCCGCCATCAACGAGGATCGCGCTGATTTCTACATCGTGAACTTCGCGAACTGCGACATGGTTGGTCACACCGGTGTCTTCGACGCCGCCGTTAAGGCCGTCGAGGCTGTTGACGATGCCCTGTCCAAGGTTGTCCCGGCGATTCTCGCCAAGGGCGGCTTTGCGCTGATTACCGCCGACCACGGCAACGCCGATCACATGTTTGACGTTGCTTCCGACGGTTCCAAGCATCCGTTTACGGCTCACACCACCAACCGCGTGCCGTTCATCATCGTTGATGAGAAGGCCAAGCTCACTGGTATCGAGGACGGTCGTCTTTCCGATATCGCTCCGACCATGCTCACCATGGCTGGTATTGAGCCTTCCGCCGAGATGACGGGCCGCGTGCTCGCCACCGAGGCCTAATAGAAAACAAATACCGTTTTCTAGTAAGGGGGTTGTCCACAACCGGACAACCCCCTTTTTGGTATTTCTGCCATTTCCGCCCCGTCCTTGAGTGGCAGGTAGGGGAGAGCGGGGGATTGTGGTACAGTACTGGAGTTTGAACTGTTCTATTAAGGAGCTTATCTATGGGTCCGTTCCAGATTCTTCTGTTTGTCGTTTGGGCTGTCTCTGCCGTGGCGCTGACGATTCTCGTCCTGATGCATTCCGGTAAGGGCACCGGCGTTTCGGATATGATCGCTAGCTCGCTGTATAACTCCAGCTCTGCCACGGGCGTCATGGAGCAGAACCTCGATCGCCTGACGGTAATTATGGCCGTTGTTTTTGCCGTGTGCGTCGTCCTGTGCATGTTCTTCTTCCCGCAGGGCATCGTCGGCTACTAAGCATCGGCGTATATACGTTTGAAAAGGGTCCCGCATGTGCGGGGCCCTTTTTGTTTACAGACTTGTAACAGAGCCAGAATATCACCACATACTTCGCCCAACTAAAGAAATTCTCGACCGTTAACCGGAATTAGCCCCAAATCGTGCATAAAATGCGCTACTGTATTGCAAAACGTTGCTCCGTTGTGCATAACCAGCCATAGCAATGGGCGGCGTTTTGATGGTTCAGATCGGATTGTCTCGACATATGTCCGACTGAACATTTCTTTGTCCTATCTCATAAGGAGGATGGCATGGCTGATTCTATGTTCCACCAGCCCGTTATGGGTCGTCGCGCCTTTGTTGGCGGCACCCTCGCTGCGAGCTCCATGGCTTTTCTTGCCGCATGCGGCAAGAAGGGCGGCGACACTTCCGGTTCTGAGTCCGGTTCGACGCTGAACTTCTACATCAACAACCCGGTCTGCATCGACCCCTACAATGTCCAGGAGGACCAGGGCACTCAGGTCGAGTACCAGCTTTTTGACGCTCTGACCACTTATGACGCCGAGAAGGGCAAGATCGTCCCGCTGGCTTGCGAGTCCTTCGAGGCCAACGACGACGCCACCGAGTTTACCTTCAAGATCAAGAAGGCCAAGTTCCACAACGGTGACGACGTTACCTCCAAGTCCTTCAAGCTCGGTTGGGAGCGTCTGGTCAACACCAAGTCGGCCATCGCTACCGAGTATGGCCCTTCCGAGGTCTCCTATCACCTTTCCATGGTCGAGGGCTATGACGATCTGCTTGCCGGTAACGCTACCGAGCTCAGCGGTGTTACCTGCCCCGACGATGAGACCCTCGTCGTCAAGCTGTCTTCCGCTTACGCCGACTTCCCCTTCGTCGCCTCTCACCCGGCTCTGGCCCCGGTTCCCGAGTGCGCCGAGTCCGATGCCAAGAGCTTCTATCTTGCACCGGTCGGTAACGGCCCGTTCATGATGGACGGCAAGTGGGAGGATGGTCAGGAGATCAACCTCAAGAAGTTCGACGATTATTATGGCGACAAGGCCAAGATCGATGGCATCCACTTCCAGGTCATCAAGGACATGGAGACTGCTTACAAGGAGTTCCAGGCCGGTAACCTCGACGTCTGCGACGTTCCCGTTGCTCAGATCGACGCCGCCAAGAAGGATCGCGGCGTGTCCAAGGACGGCTACACCATGGGCGACGGCGAGCGCATGCTGCTCGGCTCCGAGCCTTCCACCTACTACCTGACCTGCAACAACACGGCCGAGCCGTTCAACAACGCCGACCTGCGCAGGGGTATCTCCCTGGCCATTAACCGTGAGGCCATCTGCAAGACCATCTTCAAGGGTACCCGTACCCCCGCCGACGGCATTGTTCCTCCGGGCATCGATGGCTACAAGGAGGGCGCATGGGAGTTCTGCGCCTACGACGTCGACAAGGCTAACGAGTACCTCGACAAGGTTGCTCCCGCTGACGCCAACGGCGATCGTGGCATTAACGTGACCCTTTCCTACAACCAGGACGGTGGCCACAAGGAGATCATGGAGTCCATCATCGGCGACCTCGCCAAGGTTGGCGTTACCGCTACTTCCGATACCCCTGAGTGGTCTGCCCTGCTCGAGCAGTATCAGAACTTCAACTATCAGTTCGGTCGTCTGGGTTGGATTGCCGACTACCCGATCATGGACAACTTCCTGTATCCGCTGTTCCACTCCGACTCCCTCGGTGGCGACAACCGCTCTGGTTACAACAACCCCGAGTTCGACGCCAAGGTCGACGAGGCTCGTACCACGGTTGACGACGAAGAGCGCGTCGCTAAGATGCAGGAGGCCGACGCAATGGTCGCTGCCGACTGCCCGGTCATCCCGGTGATGTTCTACACGCACACCATCGTCGGTTCCGATCGCATCAAGCACCTCTATGTCGATCCGCAGAAGCATGCCGAGCTGGGTACCGCTGAGCTCGCCTAAGAGTTTGCAGCTTCCGTGAGGGTCAAGTATTTACGTAGACCTCATGGGAAACATACAGTTCTCCCTAACCTGGGGTAAACTGGCTGATGGTAATTTTGGGATGCCGGTCTGGCGATCGGCATCCCATTTAGGTTAATCCCTAGATAGGGGAGTGGTATGGGTAAGTACATCGTTAAACGTGTGCTTCAGTTCATCCCGGTGTTTTTGGGCGTTACGCTGATTCTGTTCGCCCTCCAGAATATCGTGCCGGGAGATCCGATCAAGCTGATCGGTGGAGACAAGGCTCTGTCCCCCGAGGTGGAGCTTCAGCTTCGCGTCCGCTATCACCTGGTCCAGTCGGACGAGGATGGCAACGCGATCCTTGACGAGAACGGCGACCCCGTTCAAACGTCGCTCGTGGACCGTTACTTGTATTACATGAACGGCCTGCTTCATGGCGATCTGGGCAATTCGTATCAGCGCAAGCTGCCGGTTACGGAAATCTTTGCCCAGAAGTATCCGTATACGGTCAAACTTGCCGCGTGCGCCATCGTGCTCGAGGCAATCATGGGTATCGGTGCGGGTATCATTTCGGCGGTTAAGCGTTATTCCTTCTGGGATATTTTGGTAACGCTCACCACTTCGATTTTCGTTGCCGTCCCGGCTTTCTGGCTCGGTATGTTGCTGCAGCTGTTCTTTGGCGTCATTCTCAAGGACGCCACGGGCGGTGCATTCTCCATGCCGATCTCGGGTGCCGGTGGTTCCAGCTCTCAGTATCAGGATTGGATGCACTATGTGCTTCCGACCATTACGCTGGCTTCGGTTTCGACCGCTTATGCCGCCCGCATTATGCGCTCGCAGCTGCTTGACGTCATGAACCAGGATTACATCCGTACGGCAAAGGCTAAGGGTCTCTCCAATCGCGCGATCATCGTCAAGCATGCGCTTAAGAATGCACTCATCCCCGTCGTTACCTATATTGGTGTCGACTTTGGCGGCATGCTTTCGGGCGCCATCCTGACCGAGACGGTCTTTAACTGGCCCGGTATCGGCTATGAGGTCTATCGCGCTATTAGCATGCGTGACTGGCCCATCGTTATGGGCGGCGTTACGCTCATCGTCGTCGTCGTCATGGTGATCAACCTGCTCGTCGACATTAGCTATGCATTCCTCGACCCGCGCATCCGCCTTGGCGGTCCGTCGGATAAGGCCTAAGGGAGGTACGTCTCATGCAGGAAACTGATTCTCAGTCTCAGGAGCAGGCTACCGCCACCAAGGCCGCATCTGCTCCCGCTAAGTCCCGCACACTGTGGGGCGACGCTTTTAAGCGTCTTCGTAAGAACAAGCTCGCCGTTATCGGTGTCTGCTGGATCATCATCGTCGTTGTGGTTGCCCTGACCGCAGATCTGTGGGCTAAGCCCTGGCTCGGTTCGCCGACGGCTTCCGACTCGACCACCATGGCCGAGACGTCGCTGCTGGCTCCGTGTGCCGAGCACCCGTTTGGTACCGACGCCCTTGGCCGTGACATTCTTGTCCGTGTTATCTACGGTGCACGCGTTTCGCTGTCCGTCGGCATTATGGCCACTGCCATCTCCACGGTGATCGGTCTGGTCATGGGTGCTCTGGCCGGTTTCTACGGCGGTATCTGGGATACGATCATCATGCGCTGCGCGGATATCTTCCTGGCATTCCCGTACGTGCTGTTCGTTGTCGCCATGATCGCCGTTATCGGCCGTGGTCTTCAGAACGTCTTTATCGCCATCGGTATTCTCGGCTGGCCTTCGATTGCGCGCGTCTTCCGATCCGCGATCCTGACGGTCAAGGAAAACGACTATGTTGACGCTGCGCGCGCGATGGGTGCATCTGATGCTCGTATCGTCGTGCGTCACATCTTCCCGAACTCCGTCGCTTCCATCGTGGTCTACGCGACCATGAACATTGGTGGCGCCATTCTGACCGAGTCCGCTCTGTCCTTCCTCGGCATGGGCGTTATTCCGCCTACGCCTTCGTGGGGCTCCATGATTCAGGACGGTCAGCAGTATCTTCTGACTGCTCCCTGGATGATGATCATGCCCGGTCTGGCAATTCTCTCGACGGTGCTCGCCTTCACCCTGCTGGGTGACGGTCTGCGCGACGCCCTCGACGTCAAGATGAAGGACGCATAAGGATGAAGAAGAACAAGAACTATGTGGACCTGAAGGACCAGCCGGTTCCCGAGGGCCAGCATCTGCTCGAGGTCGATGACCTTAAGATGTATTTCCATACCGAGGACGGCGTCGTTCGCGCTGTCGACGGTGTCTCCTACACGCTCGATCGCGGCGAGACCCTGGGCGTCGTCGGTGAGTCCGGCTCCGGTAAGTCCGTGACCGCCATGACCATCATGGGTCTTATCTCGATGCCTCCGGGAAAGATCGAGGGCGGCGACGTTCGCTATCGCGGTCGTTCTATCCTCGAGATGACCGAGGAAGAGATGCAGCACATTCGCGGTAACGATATCGCGATGATCTTCCAGGATCCTATGACCTCCTTGAACCCGGTCTATAAGATCGGCAAGCAGGTGGGCGAGGGCCTTCGTCTGCACCGCGGCTACTCCAAGCAGGAGGCACTCAAGCGCGCCACCGAGCTTTTGGACCTCGTTGGCATTCCCGAGCCCGAGAAGCGCGTCAATGAGTATCCCCACCAGTTCTCTGGCGGTATGCGTCAGCGCGTCATGATTGCCATGGCTCTTGCCTGCGATCCCGATATTCTGATTGCCGACGAGCCCACGACTGCCTTGGACGTTACCATCCAGGCTCAGATTATTGAGCTTATGCAGGAAATGCAGGAGAAGAACGGCAACGCCATCATCATGATCACCCATGACCTGGGCGTTGTCGCTGATATGGCCGACAAGATCATGGTTATGTACGCCGGCCGTCCCGTCGAGTTCGGTACTGCTGAGGAAATCTTCTACGAGAGCCGCCACCCCTACACCTGGGGCCTTATCCGCTCCATCCCGGAGCAGGCCATCGATGAGAAGAAGCCGCTTACGCCGATTCATGGCAACCCGCCTTCGCTCATGAACCTGCCCGAGGGCTGCGTGTTCTCGCCTCGTTGCCCCTATGCGACCGATAAGTGCCGCAAGCAGCGCCCCGAGCGCGTTGTCACCGAGTCTGGTCACTACTCTGCGTGCCACTACTCCGGTGACCCCGAGTTCCTCAAGAACGCTCCTGAGACGTCCCGTACGCGCAAGGATTCCAAGAAGGGAGGCGAGGCGTAATGGCAGATACCAACGAGCGTACTCCGCTGCTGAAGGTCGAGCACCTCTCTAAGGAGTTTCCCGCTGAGTCCGGCATGTTCGCCAAGCGCTTCTCCAAGCGTGTCGTCTCTGCTGTGAACGACATTTCGTTCGAGATCTATCCTGGCGAGACCTTTGGTCTGGTCGGCGAGTCCGGTTGCGGTAAGTCCACCACGGGCCGTACCATCATGCGCCTCACCAAGCCGACGGCCGGCAAAGTGTTCTTCCAGGGCAAAGACGTTGCCGAGATGAGCAAGCACGAGATCAAGGATATGCGTCGCGAGATGCAGTTCATCTTCCAGGATCCTTATGCTTCGCTCAATCCTCGTATGACTATCGGTGAGATCGTCTCCGAGCCCATGACCATTCACGGCGTGGGCACCAAGGAGGAGCGCATTGAGCGTGTCCGCGAGCTTCTCGACGTTGTCGGACTGAACCCCGAGCACATTAACCGCTATCCTCATGAGTTCTCCGGCGGTCAGCGTCAGCGTGTCGGCATTGCCCGTGCATTTGCGCTGAAGCCCAAGCTGATTATCTGCGACGAGCCGGTTTCCGCTCTGGATGTGTCCATTCAGGCCCAGGTTCTGAACCTGCTCAAGGAACTCCAGGACAAGTTCGGTACTGCATATTTGTTTATCGCCCACGACCTGTCTGTCGTGCAGCATATCTCCGATCGCGTTGCCGTTATGTATCTGGGCAAGATGGTCGAGGTTTCGGACTGGAAGACGCTCTACAGTGAGCCTCACCATCCGTACACGCAGTCGCTGCTGTCTGCCGTGCCGGTTCCCGATCCTGATATCCAGAAGACCCGCAAGCGCATCATCCTCGCTGGCGATCCGCCGTCGCCGCTGGATCCGCCGACCGGCTGCCGTTTCCACACGCGCTGTCCGATCGCGCAGGGCATCTGCTCCGAGAAGCTTCCCGAGTTTAAGGAAGTCGCACCGGGCCACTGCTGCGCCTGCCACTTCGCGGAGCCGTTCCCGATCAAGGAATCGCACATCGACCTGTAGTCGGTTGTTATCGTCCGGGCCCGTGCTGGACTTAGTTTTCAGAACGTCCTCGACCATGGAAACCCCCTTATCCTGCTCCTTCGGAGCTGCGGATAAGGGGGTTTCCTGGTCTGCGGAATGTTCTGAAAACTAAGTCCAGCACGGGCCCTGCGGTAACTCGGCAGGGGGGAGTGCGATTCCTCGATCGCTCACTTAATCTAATAGGAAAATGTGCGAGGCCGGAGCTTTAGCTCCGGCCTCCTTATATAAGGGCTCGGCAAAGCCGAGCCACCAAATTTGTATCAGACCCCCCCAGAACATGTTTGAGAACTGTGCCCGGAGTATGTGGTTGTAGGGTCGGAATGGGGGTAACTTCCCAACGCATTCCGCAGGGGGCGGTACATTTTGTAGCGCGAAGCGCGAATCAAAATGTACCGCATGCCCGAGGACGCGTTGGGAAGTTACCCCCATTCCGACCCGAACATAAGCGTCTACCTGCGCATTTACAAATTCGTAAACTTTTTTGAAAAAAGTGCTTGCACAGTTCTCGAATCATAGGTTATTATCTTCCTCGTTGAACGCGCGGGTCCGACAAAACGAACCGTGAATCAACAACATAGCATGTCGGAGTGGCGGAATTGGCAGACGCGCTAGCTTGAGGTGCTAGTGACCGCTTTTTGGTCATGCGGGTTCAAGTCCCGCCTCCGACACCATCGCATTTGAGAAGCCTCTTCGGAGGCTTTTTTGTTACCGATAGACGGTGGGGTCCACGATGGAAACGCTTGAACGCAACGAGTGGGCAGACGTTGCCCAACTAGTCGAGATCACGAGCGATGCTGTCATCATCTGCGAGCTCGACGGAACCATTCTGCATGTGAATAATCGCTTACTTGGTTTGATGTGCGAGGAACGCGCCGACGTCATCGGTGGAGATGTTAAAGACGTCCTGTACTCGTCCGCTTTTGAACGTGCGACGGAACATCGTCTGCCATTTGAAACTGATGGCTCCGAGAACGAACTGATGCTCAAGTTGAGTGACGGCTCCTTTATCCCCGTCTTGGTTCGTGCGGGCTCCGTAACGCCTCCACGCATCTTTGGGCGCCGCGCGCCACGTGTCCTGGTGGCGCTCCATAGCATCGAAGAACAGTATTCGCACGACCGTCAGCTCAAGCGTGCTCTTTCGGAGCTTAGAGTGGCGAACAAGCGCCTCTCTGGCACGCTCTCGGTCATTATGAGTACCGTGGGCTCCGATGAGCTGCCCAGCCTACTTGATACCGTTTTGAACCAGCTTGTAGGAACGCTCGATGCTTCGGGTGCCGCTATCTATTTTTCTGAGAGCGGCGGTTTTAAACTTCGCGGTGTTTCCAAGGAGCTGTACGACAGCTACCTGCCTGAGTTTTTGCCGTATGGCGCTGGCATTCCGACGTATGTTCTTCGTGAGTCGCGTGCCTGTCGCTTGTCGATTCAACAGGACCTTGAGGGTGATAAGGCCGCCTCCGGTATGTTTATGGACTTGGACAATCGTTCTAAGCACCTGTTGCGCATGCAGGATATGCCTCCGTACCGCAGCGAGATCTGTCTTCCCGTTTTTTACGGTACGCAGATTCTTGGCGTGCTGGAAGTTGGTTGGAAACGCCCTCAAGCACCGCTCGCCTATGACGTTAATGTACTCGAGGTCATTTGCGATTACCTGTCTATCCAGCTGGTCGGCATGGCATCGAGCCTTCGCTCCCGTCGCACGGCCGAGCTTGGCCGCTCGCTCAATGTCTTGCGTGATGAGTTGTTTACCTTTCTAGACGATTCCGCCGCGGCTACCCAGGCGGTATCGTCCGAGATCTGCAATATGCTTAACTGCCATTTTTGCCCTGTTGAGTATGACGCCAGTCTGGATTCCTACGTCATAGATTTTGAAGGCGGCAGTCGCGTTGCTTTGCCGGACGATCCCGAGAAGCTTTTCTTTTCCACGACGGCGCCAGCGGCACGTCTGGGGGCTGGACCTGATGGCTTTGAGGCATCTGTTTTGGGAGGTACGAGTGCCGAGGACCTTAAACACGTCCGTATAACTCGCGTTGACGAATCGATGCCTATGGGAGGTTGGCTTAGGGCGCATGGTCTGCCTTGTCAAGGTCTCTACGTCGACTCCGGCATCGAGGCGGGGCGCCCGCGCTCTGAGGGTGATGGCAAGCACAGTAACGACGCGATTGTTCCTGCTTCTGTTGCGAAGAGCCCGACGACGCGCGCACTGCTGCTTCGTGATGGCAGCCAAGAGCCGATTGATGATCTTGAATATGACTACCTGGTGCACTTGGCGCATGACTTTGAACTGATCTACGAAGGCGAATCTCAAAAGCGCGAGGAGCGCCATATTGCTCAGACCCTTCAGATTGGCATGAGAAATTCCCTGGGGGATGTTCCGGGTATCGCAACCGATTCGGTGTACCTGTCGGCCACGAACTCGGCGTTGGTCGGCGGCGATTTCTATACGCTCATCCGTCTTCCCGACGACTGCGCCGTCATGATTCTGGGCGATGTGTCTGGCAAAGGCATTGAGGCTGCATCGATGTCTGCGCTCGTCAAGACGGCCCTGACGGCATATGCCTGGGAGGGCGCTGGACCGGCCCGCATGGCACGCTCCCTTAACAGCATGCTCATGGGCTTCTCGAGGGTCGAGACGTTCGTGACGGCCTTTATCGCCAAGATTGACCTTAAAGCCGGACGCGCAACGTATTGTTCGGCGGGCCATCCTCCGACCATGGTCATTAGGCCAGAGTCGATGCCGCTGGGTGGCGGCGAGGCCCGTGGAGGAGAGGTCGAGCTGCTTGGATGCCAATCGGGCGTAATCGGTGCCTTTGAGAGCATGGTGTACGAGACAGGCGTGTTTACGTTCGCTCCTGGCGACATGCTCTTCATGTATACGGACGGAACGATTGAGGCCCGCGACCGCACCGGAGCGTTCTTTGGCGAGCAGCGCCTTCGTGACCTTCTGCTCTCTGTCTCGGGTGAGGGCGTATCGGGAATCTGCGGCAAGGTCTTGGGCGAGCTTGACCGATTTACCGAATCGGCGCTGGACGATGACATTGCATTGGTGTCCCTTGAGTTTTTACGGGGCCGGTCCTAAACAGCGACGCTGGGCGCGTCGAATTCGCACGGTTGCGGAAACGCATGCATCGAACAAGCTCTTTTGGGGAACCATGGTCGTATGAATGAGTGGAATGACATAGCGGTTTTGACGCCACCAGGCGATATCGACATCGCCACGGTGCCTGCGCTGCGTCGGCGGTTGGATGCTTTGATTGGCCGCGGCGTGCGTCGTGTCGTCATCAACTGTCAGGCTGTTAGCTTTATCGATTCGACGGGCTTGGCATTCCTGCTTACGCGCGCTCGTGAGCTCATGAGGCGAGAAGGCCTGCTTTCGCTCGTCAATGCATCAGGTGAAGTTGTTCGCTTTTTGGAGATTGCTCGTCTTGTCGATATCCTTCATGTCGCGGGGCCGGCACGGGAGTCTATTCCCGCCATTCCGGTGGGGGAGCTGCCTCGCTGGAGTAAGAGCGTCGAGGTCCGTCAGGGTATCGAGAATCTTCCATACTACCGACATCGCATCGCCGAACTCCTTGAATCGCTCCCGTTGCGCCGTGACGAGCGCTACGATGTCGCATTGGCGTCGGGGGAGGCGCTGGGTAATGCCTATGACCATGCGGGCGGTATCGGGTGCGTCCTGACGGTTCAGGCCTATGGCGATCGCGTTGTGGTTGAGGTGCTTGATCGAGGTGCCGGCTATTCTATCGATGAAACGAGCGAACCGGTCGCATCCGAGGAACGCGGCCGTGGCATCAAGCTTATGCGTATGCTCGTCGATAACGTGGAGGTTGCTCGTCGTACGGACGGCGCCGGCACGCGCGTGCAGATGGTGAAGCTGTTTAGCGGAGCACTGGAATCGTGTGCCTAGCCAATCGCTTTAGCGCGTTTAGTTACTAAGAACATGCGGCAGACAAGTTTTTTGAAAAAAGTACTTGCGTCTTTTGGACAACTCGCGTAAATTAATAATCTGCAAGCGGACATGGCTCAGTTGGTAGAGCACAACCTTGCCAAGGTTGGGGTCGCGGGTTCGAGCCCCGTTGTCCGCTCCAAACGTAACAGCCCGACTACTACGGTAGCCGGGCTTTTTCGTACCCGTCGCCTGGGCTCGAACCCGCGAGGGAGCGATCGTTTTGGGGCGTGGCTGTGGCGTTGTTTGTCGCGAATGTCCGCTTTGGGCGTATCATCGTGGGCATCTCGCATAACCTCGTTGCAAGGGAGATACGCCCCATGGCTACAGAAAAGTCTTCTTCGCGCTCATGGATGTCCGATGCCGCGATCTATCAGATCTACCCGCGCTCGTTTAAGGATTCGACTGGTTCGGGTCTGGGCGATATCGCGGGCATTACCCAGCAGATGGACTATCTTGAGCGACTGGGTATCGAGGCCATCTGGCTGAGCCCGTTTTACCCTTCGCCTCTTGTCGATGGTGGCTATGATGTGGCGGACTACTGCGATGTCGACCCACGTCTCGGCTCGCTTGACGACTTCGATGACATGATCGCTGCGGCTCACGCGCGCGGCATCAAGGTCATCGTCGACATCGTGCCCAACCATTCATCCAACCAGCACCCCTGGTTCAAAGCCGCTCTTGCCGCCGGCCCCGGATCGCCCGAACGCGCCCGTTATATCTTCCGCGATGGTCGCGGCGAGCATGGCGAGCTGCCTCCCACCAATTGGAATGCCAACTTTGGCGGCCCCGCATGGACGCGTGTTGCGGACGGTCAGTGGTATCTGCACATGTTTACGCCCGAGCAGCCGGACTTTGACTGGTCATGCCCTGAGGTTCACGCGCTCTTTTGCGACGTCCTGGCGTTTTGGAGCGATCGAGGCGTCGACGGCTTTCGCATTGATGTGGCGCAGGGTCTCGCCAAGGATCTCGACCGCGATGACCTCGACCGGTGGCATCTCGCCGAGGGCGATGACATGGTTGACGACGGCACCCATCCGCTGTGGGACCGCAATGAGGTCCACGAGATCTATCGCGAGTGGCGCCGCGTGTTCGACCGCTATAATCCGCCGCGCAGTGCCGTTGCCGAGGCGTGGGTGCTGCCCGAGCGCCAGTATCTCTACGCGCGTCCCAGCGAGCTTGGCCAGACATTCAACTTTGAGTTTGCCAAGGCCACTTGGACCTATGATGACATGCACACTGCAATCGAGAAGGGCTTGAAGGCAGCCGTCGAATCCGATTCCGCCTCGACCTGGGTACTCTCCAACCACGACGTGCCGCGCGTGGCGACACGCTATGCCCTGCCGCAAATCAAGGCGACGCGCTACCACCAGATTGCGCTCGACTGGCTCTTGCGCGACGGGTCGTCTTATGACGAGGACCGTGAACTCGGCGAGCGCCGCGCGCGGGCGGCCCTTTTGCTTGAGCTGGCGCTTCCGGGCTCGGCATACGTGTATCAGGGTGAGGAGCTCGGCCTTTTTGAGGTGGCTGATATCCCGTGGGCTGCACTCGAAGACCCTACTGCGACCAATACGCACGGACCGAAGCGTGAGAAGGGGCGCGACGGCTGTCGTGTGCCCCTGCCGTGGGTGGCGGCGGACGATCCCGCGCATGGCGGATCGTTTGGGTTTTCGCCGGCAGACGCCGATGCGGCGCCCCATCTGCCGCAGCCTGCATGGTTTTCCGATTATGCTGCCGATAGGGAAGAAGTGGACCCGACATCGATGCTTGCGCTCTATCGTGACGCCCTCTGGCTGCGGCGCAAGCTGCGCGGGTGCGCCAACGATCTTGCGTGGCTCGATCTTGACGGGCGCACCGGTCTTGCGGATGGTGCCGAGGGCGCTGAGGGCGGCGTCATCGCCTATCGCCGCGATAACGGCTGGGCGTGTGTGACGAACTTCGGTGCAGCACCCGTGGAGCTGCCGGCGGGCAGGGTCCTGCTCACCTCATCACCGCTTGCAGACGGCAGGCTCGCGCAGGACAGCTCTGCCTGGATCATGCTCGGTGAGATGTAGGGGCATCTCGCTGTGAGCCTGCGTTTGTTCGCGCCTTTCGTGACGACTGATGCCCTCGCGAGAGCGTCGCAAAACTTTTCAAAAAAAGTTCTTGCATAGGATGCGGGCATCACGTAAGATTAATCCTCGTAAGCGGACATGGCTCAGTTGGTAGAGCACAACCTTGCCAAGGTTGGGGTCGCGGG
>URKT01000030.1 GCA_900548495.1 uncultured Collinsella sp.
GAGATCTACACTCGCTCCGTCGTCGGCAGCGTCAGATGTGTATAAGAGACAGGTGTCGCTTGCTGCTGCGGCGCACTGGCGCTCGAGGATGCAGGGGCCGCCGAGGACACGGGTTGCGGGTCCGCAGATGCCGCAGCCCGTGCAGATGGAGAATGCTCCTCATGTTGAGGAGCCGGCGTGCCACCCCCATCCAGGACATAGTCGACGGTACGACGACCGAAGACCGCGCAGACCGTCGGCAGGACCACCGACTGCGTATCGGCGCGACCGAGCATCTTAATGGCAAAAGTCGAACCCGCGGGGAACGAGACCGTGAGCTTGGAGCCGTCGTCGGCCGTGGCGCGGGCGTTGAGCAAAAGCCCTGCGTAGGAAGCCTGACGTGCCTTGACACGCTCGACAACCTCGGCCCATTTGCGCTGCAGCTCTCCGGCATCCTCGACCGCGGGCGTCTCGGCAGCACCGGCGGCGGCAACCTGGGCGGCATTGTTGGACTGGGGCTTAGGTGCCGGAGCGGTGGCAGACGCGGGGGCCGCAACGGGCTGAGGCGCAGGCGCTGCAGGCTTGGAAGCTGACACGGACGCAGAACGGGGCGCAGGCTGGGCAGCCGGAACAGCAGCACCACGGTCCCAAGGCATACCGCCCTGGCGCGCGGACGTAGCAGCGGGGGCAGCGGATGCCGCCGGGGCGGCAGCGCGGGCGCCCGAAATGAGCGTCGGCTGTTGGGCAGCAGCGGGTACGGATGCTGCAGGCGCGGCGGCCTGAACAGCAGCCACGCTCGCCGGCACGGCGGCGTTGGCAACCATGGCCTCCAGGCGTGCCACGCGCTCGGCCAATGCCTCAATCGTTAAATCAGCCTCGGGACGCGCCAGACGCGTGCAGGCAATCTCGAGCACCAGGCGCACGTCGCTCGCGCCCCTCATCTCCAGTGCGGCATCGTCGAGCACTGTCAGCACACGAGCCAGGCGGTCGGCAGGATGCTCGCCAAAGGCAGCGGCCTCGGCAGCAAGCGCCTCGGCCTGCTCGGAGCCGCCCTCAAACAGCTCGGCACGGGCACCGGCAACGCAGGCAACGTACACGTCACGCACATGCGCCACCAGGTCGCGCGTCAGCTCCAGCAGGTCGTTTCCTTCCTCGACCTGCGCACGGATCAGTCCATATAGCTCGGCAACATCGCGATCGGCAATGGCGCGGGCAAACTCGCCCAAAATCTGGTCCGAAACCTCGCCCAAAAGCGAGCGGGCATCGTCCGCATGCACGGCGCCGTTGCCAAAGACGCTCAGCTGCTCCAGCGTGGAGAGCGCGTCGCGCATGCCGCCCTTGGCATGGCGCGCCACGATGGCGAGCGCCTCGTCGTCGTAATCGAAACCCTCCTGCTCGCACACGTAGGACAGGCGATGCTCGATATCCTCGTTGCCGATGCGGTGGAAATCGAAGCGCTGGCAGCGCGAGAGGATGGTCTCCAGAATCTTTTGCGGGTCGGTGGTGCACAGCACAAAGATCACGTGCGCCGGCGGCTCCTCAAGCGTCTTGAGCAGCGCGTTGAACGCCGCCGTCGTGAGCATGTGGACCTCGTCGATGATATAAATCTTGTACTTGCCGCGCACCGGGGCAAAGTTGACGGAGTTGATGATTTCCTCGCGCACGTTGTCCACGCCGGTACGGCTTGCGGCATCGAGCTCGTAAACATCGGGGTGGTTGCCCTCGGCGATGAGCTCGCATTCCTCACAGGTGCCGTCGGGCATGCAGCCGCTCGCACCCTCGGCGCGCGCCGCCTCGGCATTGCGGCAGAGCAGCGCCTTGGCAAGAATACGCGCCATGGTGGTCTTGCCCGTGCCGCGCGGTCCGCAGAACAGGTAGGCGTGGGACAGGCGCCCCTCGGTGATGGCGTGCTCGAGCGTCGAGACGATATGCTGCTGGCCCACCACGGAGTCGAAGGTGAGCGGGCGATACTTTCGGTACAACGATTCCATGGGTGCTCCCCCGGGTATACTGAGTCTTGTTGCCGCGGCGGCCATGCGGTCGCACGGCATACTGCATTCCATAATACCCGTACGGCGAGCCCGCCGCGATAGGAGTCCAAAGAGCATGGCAGACGCAGAGAGCAACCTCGTCCCCTCCGAAGCAGCCGACCAGGTCGAGGTCGCGCTCGAGGAGCAGGCCGCAGCCGACGACGGCATCCTGTACCTCAACGAGTACCAGTACGAAAACGACCTGGTCACCGACTTCGCCCGCCTGGTCGCCTCGCCCAGGCGTCGCGGCTCGCTGTATGTCGCCGCGGCAATTGCCGCGCTCATCGGCATCGGCATGCTGGTGGCCGGCGGCAACTGGATCAAGTTTGGCGTCGTCCTGATCGTGTTCGGCACCTTTTTGGCCTGGTGGAGCAAAAACCTGCACCACACCCTCGCCCGCGACTTTATCGACGCCGTTGAGGCCGACGAGTCCATGGGTGGCCGCTATCGCCGCGTCGCCGCCAACGAGAACGGCCTGATGGTTTGGGGCAAGAGCGGCAAGTCGCAGTTCTTCCCGTTTGAAAAGCTCGACCACGTGCTCGACGGTGAGCGCATCTTTGTGGCCATGTTCGCCGACCAGGGCGTGACGATCCCTAAGGACACCTTTGTTCGCGGCGATGCCGAGCAGTTCGGTCCCTTCCTTAAGGCGCGCATCAACAAAAAACTCCGCATCGAGACCAAGAAGAAGAAAATGAAGGCCGAGAAGGCCGCCGCCGAGGCCAAGCAGGGCGACAAGCCCCAGGAGACCAAGGGCAAGCAGCGCAAGCAGAAGAAGAACAAGAAGAAGCGCTAGGCCGGACGCAGGGTCCAGACCCCAGACGGAGCTTAAATTGAATGTCGCCCACCCGCGCGTGCTACACTAGCAGCATCTATGCCACCGCGAACGGCTCGGCTCCGCGCCCGCCACTCGCAAACGAACTTTAAACGCACGAGGGTTGGCCATGCCGCTTTTCTCGCAACATACCGCCCGGTTCTCGCCGGACGTTCCCTTGGAGGGCACCAGCTCTCGCGAGCTGCTCAAGCGGTACCAGCCGCTCGAGACACTTGCGACCGGCGGTTTTGGCTCCATCGAGATCTGCCGCGACACGCACCTGCGCCGCCGCGTCGCCATTAAGCGCATCCCCCTTATCAACGGTGCCGGCATGCCCGCCAGCGACATCATGGATGTCCTGCGCGAGGCGCACA
The DNA here is from genome assembly GCA_900548495.1 of uncultured Collinsella sp. Taxonomy (GTDB): domain Bacteria; phylum Actinomycetota; class Coriobacteriia; order Coriobacteriales; family Coriobacteriaceae; genus Collinsella. The sequence continues at coordinate 3,195 of URKT01000030.1, forward strand.
CTGCCGCCATGCTTCAACATCCCAATATCGTGCAGGTCATCGACTTTACGCACGACACCGCCTATGCCTACCTGGTTATGGAATATGTCGATGGCATGTCGCTGGCAGAGTTTTTGCACCGCGTGGACGGCCACTCACTTACCTTTGACGAGGCCGCGGCCATTGCCGATGCCCTGGGCCAGGCGCTCACCTTCGCCCATAGTAATGGCGTACTCCACCTGGACATTAAGCCCGCCAACGTGCTCATCGACCACTCGGGCAATGTAAAGCTCACCGACTTTGGCATGGCGCGACTGTCGTCCGCCGGTGGCTTTGGCGGCTCACGCGGCGGCACCATCGGCTACATGCCGCCCGAGCAGCTCGATATCGAGACCGGCACGGTCGATGAGCGCGCCGATGTCTTTGCCCTCGCCTGTGTAATCTACGAGGGCCTGTGCGGCAGCACTCCCTTTATGGCGGCCACGCCCGCCGACTCGCTCGACCGCATCATCGGCGGCGCCACCTATCCAAGCGAGCTGATACCACACTTTCCCCCGGGAGCCGAGGCCGCGCTCATGAGCGCGCTCTCCCCCATGCCGCAGGACCGCCCCAACAGCATCGAGGCATTTTGCGACCAGCTCCTTGCCGGTCTGGGCAGCGTGCGCGAAGGCCGTCGCAGCCTGGAACAAATGGTTGGCGAGCTTTCGGATGACGAGCAGGAGCTCGACGATATCGAGCCGTCGCACTACGAGGACGACGCCATCGAGGTCGACCCCGCACTCGGCTGGGCGGGCACGCGCTGGAGCCATGCGCGCGACTACACCATGCGCGCTATCTCGGCGCTAACGTGCGGCACCTTTAGCTTTTTGCTGATGCAAACGGCCGGGGTCGCGGCGCTTCCCGGCCTGGTCATTGCGGCTATCGCAATCGGAGCGGCGGCTGGCCTGGCCCCCCAGATCGGCTCGGCCATCTCGGCTGTGGGCTTTTTGGTGCTCATGGCCAACGCCACCATGCAGGCGCAGGGCATCCTGTCGATGTTGCCCGTCGCGGTGATCTTTGCCGCTGCCATGTCCGGTTGGTGGATTGCCTGGGGTCGCACCGAGGCTGCCGCGAGCGCCACGCTCACCTGCGCACTCGCGCTTGGCTGTCTGACCGGCAATACCTTCCTGGCAGCTGGGGTTGCCTCCGGCGTCGCGTCATTTTTGCTCGGCCCGGCAAGCGCCGCCGCGGCAACGGGCATGGGCGCGCTTTTTGCCCGCCTGGCGACAGTCGCGCTTTCAGCCGGAGGCGTGCTGGGGCTCGGTAACGTTGCCGCAGCGCTGGGAGACCCGCTCCTTTGGGCTGCCTTTGTGCTGGTCGCGGCAACTGCCGCAGCGTCATCCGCGCTGCTCAATGCCCATGCCAAGCGTGCCAATCAGGGCTCAAACCTTGCCGCAATCGCCGCCATCGCTGTCACCGGCATCGGCTGCGCAGCGGCGTCCTGTCTTGCACACCATATGGAAATTGCCAGCCTTGCAGCCGCGGTCATCGCCAAGGCGGCGGTTGCGGGAATCCTATCCTCTATAATCGTTGGGATATGCCTATATTTGCTCGGATACCAAAGAACCTATACGGAGAGTGATCTTTCGTGAACTTCCTGAACATCTTCGAGGACCACGTGGCCGGCATCTTCGGTGCCACCCGTGCCCCGTTCTCCTTTAAGAAGCTTGCCAAGCAGGCCGCTCGCGACATGGAGGATCAGACTCTGGTGATCAACGGCGTCAACACGGCGCCGGCACTCTATACCATCCTGATCGCCGCCGACGACGATCCCATGCTCGCCCCGTTCTACCCCGAGCTTTCGCGCGAGGTCCGCGAGTTTGTGAAGGCGCAGGCCGAAAAGCGCCGCTATGTCTTTGTCGGCGAGCCCCTCGTGCGCTTTATGATCGATCCGCAGCTGCGCGCCGGCAAGTTCTCGGTCTTTGCCGAGAACGTCGATGCCCCCACGCTCGGCCGCCTGTACGAAGAAGAGCGCGCCTATCAAAACGGCCTGGGCCAGAACAACTCCGCGGCAAGCCGTGCCGCCAGCGCCCCGCGCGCCGGCCAGCAGCAGTTTGCTGCCCCGCAGCAGCAGCGCCCCGCCGCCATGCCCCAGCAGCAGCCGACGCCTCGCGCCGCCGCTCCCGACCCGCTTGCCGTGGCAGATCCCTTCGCGCCTAGCGTCCCCGACCCCGCCGCTCCTATCCCGGTGCCGCAGACCGTCTCGCGCGACGCGCTTGCCGGCATGGGCGGAGCCGCCGCGACCGGTGCCGCCGTGGGCCTAGGTGCCGCAGCCGGCATCGCCTCCAACATGGCGAGCACTCGCGCCCCGCAGCGCCCGCTCGCCCAGCTCGTCGACGTCGTGAGCGGCGAGAGCCATAGCATCACCTCCGCACAGGTGACCATCGGTCGCGAGCGCTCGGTTTCCGACATTGCCCTGCGCGACCCCAACGTGTCGCGCCGCCACGCCCAGCTCACCTTTACGGGCTCGGATTGGTCGATCGAGGACCTCAATTCCACCAACGGCACGCTCGTCAACAACCGCCGCATTACGCGCTGCCCGCTGCGCAACGGCGATCTGCTGACGTTTGGCCTGAGTACCTTTGAATTTAGGGGATAGTCGCTTATGAACATCGATATCGTCCTTTTTGCAGGCCGCATCGTCCTGGTCGCCCTGCTCTATATCTTCCTGTTCGCCGTCATGAAGACCGGCGTGGGACTTGTGCGCGGGCAGCGCCGCGACTCGGCTATCTGGACGATTGATGTGGACAAGGGTCCGCGCGGTATCCGCGGCATCCACGTAGACATGCTCGGCCCCGTCATCGTCGGTCGCTCGCCATCTTCGGACATCTGCATCAACGAACCGTTCGTCTCGGCCTCGCATGCGCGCTTTTCGCTGCAGGGCCCGGCGCTCATCATCGAGGACCTCAACTCGCTTAACGGCACGCTCGTCAACGGCCGCCAGCTTGTGGAGCCCGCAACGCTGCGCGAGGGCGACGAAGTCCAGATTGGCGACGTGGTCATGAAGGTGAACCGTCGATGATCGACGAGGAGAACAAGTCCGCAACCATGACCGAGGCACCGGCTGCCGCCGTAGCTGCACCGGCCCACGCCGCTCCGGCGGACTCCACACCCGTGGAGCCCGAGGACACCGTGTTCTCCCTGCCTCTTTCGCATGTAACGCATGATATTTCGGATCTCGCCGATAACGAGGGCGAAGAGGATGCCGTAGCGGCGCCCATCGGCGCACATGCTGCGGAGCAGCCCACAGCGCCCGAAGCAACCCCGGCGCCGGCTCACTTTGCAGAGCCCGTCGCCGCGGCAATCAACGAGAGCGCTGCGGTGTTTGCAGCACCCGAGCCCGCCGCGCCGGCGTTTCCCATAGCCCCGGCATCCGAGGTTGCGCCCGCGTCTACGCCGGCGCCCGAGGCAGGGCCATCCCCCGAGGACGGCCCTGCGCCCGCAAGCGAGTCCGATGCCGTGGCCGAGCCCGCCGCCCAGTCGCAAAGCACGCCCGCGCCGTCGCACTTTTCGACGCCCGAGCCTATAGACGTCAGCCCGCAAGACGACGAGTCGACCGCCCGCATGTCCGAGGAGCCCGACTCCCCGGACACCGGCGATTCCGAATCAAACGCCGAGACCGACACCGTCTCTCCCGGTGACACAGCCGAGATCGACGTTGCCGCCGTTGAGGCCAAGCTCAAAGACCCCGGCTCGACCATGAGCTTTGAACCCCTGACCGAGGAGCGCATCGAGACCGACTCGACCTATGATGCCGGCACCACCACGCAACTCATGTGGGGCGCCCGCTCCGACGTTGGCTGCGTGCGCCCGCACAATGAGGATTCCTACCTGGTGCAGTCGCCGCTCTTTTGCGTATGCGACGGCATGGGTGGTCACGCTGCCGGCGAGGTGGCCTCTTCTATCGCTGTCGAGACTATTGCCAAGACGGCCCCACAGTCCGCCGACGCAGCACGCCTGGCCGCAGCCGTCGAGGCAGCCAACGCCGCCGTAATCGAGGCGGCCCTGAACGGCCTGGGCAAGCCCGGCATGGGCTGCACAGCCACTTGCGCCTATATCGAAAACGACACGCTCGCCATCGCCCACGTGGGTGACTCTCGCGCCTACCTGCTCCACGAGGGCACGCTCATCCGCGTGACCCGCGACCACTCCTACGTGGAGGAGCTCGTGGACGCCGGCGAGATCACGGCAGATGAGGCTCGCGTCCACCCCAACCGTTCGGTCATCACCCGCGCGCTGGGCTCGGACCCCGCTATGTATGCCGACCACTTCACTCTGCATATCGAGGAAGGCGACCGCCTGATCCTGTGCTCCGACGGCCTTTCGAGCATGATTCCCGATAGCGATATCGAGAACATCGCCACGCAGTCCTCAACCGCGCAAATCTGCGTCGACAACCTAGTGGACGCGGCGCTTGCCGCCGGCGGCCACGACAACGTGACCGTAGTAGTCGTTGACCTGGTTGACGATGGCGTTATGCGCGAGGCGCAGCGCGTGCGTCGCCGCAACATTACTATCGCCGCCATCCTGGCCCTCGTCTTTGTGCTGGCAGCTGGCATCTGGGCCTACACGGGTGTCACCGGCTCGTACTACCTGGGTACCTACCAGGGCAATGTCGCCGTCTGGCGCGGCCTGCCCGGCAAGCCGCTCGGACTCAAGCTCCACTGGCTCGAAAGCGAAACCAGCATCAAGCTATCCGACCTGCCCGAAGACACGCAAAACCGCCTCAAGGCGGGTATTCCGCAAACAAGTGTCGACGATGCGCAGGACACGATATCCAAGTACCGCCACCAGATCGACGAGGAGCAGACCCGCCAGGTGATCGACGCGCAAACGATTCGCGACAACACCAATCAGGGATCGACCTCCGAATCAGATTCCGAGAAAACCGCCGAACAGTCCGCCGAGGCCGAAGCCTCCGATAAGAATTAGAAAGGGAGTGCCGCTTATGAGTCGCCGCAACACCGAGCTGCTCTTGCTCATCGCCTCGGCGTTCCCCGTCATCCTGCTGTATGCGATGTACGTCCTCACCGCGGGCGCTGCCATCTCCTTTGAGACGCTCGCCGTACCGATCGGCCTCTTTGCCGCCTTTGCCGCGGCCCACATTGCCGTGCGCATCTTGGCGCCCGGTGCCGACCCCGCCATCCTGCCCATTGTCTTTGTGCTTTCGGGCATCGGCATCACGTTCGTGACGCGTCTCGCCCCCGCTCTCGCCATCTCACAGCTCATCATCCTGTTTGTCTCGGTGGCCCTGATGGTGGGAACGCTCGCACTGGTCAAAAACCTCGACGTGGTCATGCGCTACAAGTACACCTTTGGCATTATCGGCATCATCCTGCTGATGCTGCCCATCTTTATCGGCACCACGATCTCGGGCTCCAAGCTGTGGATTCGCATCGCGGGCTTTACCATCCAGCCTGGCGAGTTCGCCAAGGTCTTTATCGTCCTGTTCCTGGCCGGCTACCTAGCCGAGAACCGCGAGCTGCTCTCCATCTCCAACCGCAAGATCCTGGGCTTTAAGATCCCTCGCCTGCGACTGCTGCTGCCGCTGTTTGCCGTGTGGGGTGTGTGCCTGCTCGTCGTCGTCTTCGAACGCGATTTGGGCTCTGCCGTACTGTTCTATACCATCTTCTTGCTGATGCTCTACGTTGCCACGGGGCGCTTTTCGTATGTCGTTATCGGCCTTGCGCTCTTAGCCGTCGGAGCCGTGGGCGCTTACAAGTTCCTGTCGCACGTTCAGGTGCGTTTCCAGGTTTGGGTCGATCCGTTTAAGGACGCCCAGGGCCAGGGCTACCAGATCGTCCAGTCGCTCTTCTCGCTTGCCGATGGCGGCCTGGTCGGTGTTGGCATCGGCAACGGCATGGCCAACAACATCCCTGTCGTCGAGTCCGACTTTATCTTCTCGGCTATCGGCGAGGAGATGGGCCTTTTGGGCGGCGGCGCCGTGCTCATCCTGTTTATGCTCTTTGCCGTGCGTGGCCTGACCACAGCTGCCCGCGCAAAGTCCGACCTTGCCGCCTTTAGCGCCACCGGTCTTACGGCAGCCATCAGCTTCCAGGCCTTCTTGATCGTTGGCGGCGTAACCCGCCTGATCCCGCTGACCGGCGTCACCCTGCCCTTTATGAGCCAGGGCGGCTCCTCGCTGCTGGCAAGCTTTATCATCGTCGCACTCCTGCTACGTGCCGGTGACGAGGCGACCGGACGCGAGGCCGAGCTTACCGGCACCGGCACCATGGCCGCCATCACCGATGATCAGGTCGCATCTGCCGCCGCCCCGACGGGCTCGCGCTTTGCCACCTCGTCTTCCTACGGCAGCGGCAGCCATTCCGTCGGCTCGCGCATGCGCCGTCGCCTGCTCGACACGCCTGAATCCGGTGTGCTCGGTCGCGTGGCGCTCGCCAACCGTCTAACCCGTGCGGTGCTCGCCTTTACGGCGCTGTTCGCCATCCTTATCGGCAACCTCACCTATGTCCAGGTCATTAAGGCCAAGGACTATCAGGACATGCCGACCAACAACCACACCATCGCCCGCTCCAAGTACATCCAGCGCGGCTCCATCATCACGTCCGACGGCGTGACGCTGGCCGAGTCGCTGCAGCAGGAGGACGGCACCTACGTACGCTCCTACCCCAACGGTAACCTGGCAGCGCACGTGGTTGGCTACGTGAGCCAGCAGTATGGCACCACCGCCATCGAGAGCGTCATGAACGACACGCTCACCGGTTCTAAGGACTACTCTAGCTGGAACAACGCCATCGCGTCGCTCGCGGGCCAGACCCAGCCGGGCAACACCGCCAAGCTCACCATCGACTCGCGCATCCAGACGGCTGCTGAGCAGGCGCTCAAGGGCTTTAAGGGCGCTGTAGTGGTCATCGACCCGCGTACCGGCGCGGTGCTCGCATGTGCCAGCTCGCCCACCTACGACAATACCAACATCGATGCCCTGCTGCAGACGGGCGGCGGCGAGGACGGCTCCATGTACAATCGCGCCATGGACGCGCTGTACACGCCGGGCTCCACGTTTAAGGTCGTTACGCTTTCCGCGGCACTCGAGACCGGTACCGCCAGCCTGACTAGCACCTACCAGGCGCCCGGCTCCATGGATATCGGCAACGCACCGGTCACCAACTATGCCAACGAGAGCTACGGCACCATCAGCCTGCAGCAGGCCTTTGCCGTGTCCTCCAACGTCGTCTTTGGCCAGGTGGCAAACGAAGTTGGCGCAAACACGCTCGTACAGTTTGCCAACGCCTTTGGCTACGGCCAAAAGCTCGGCCAGGACCTGACCTCCGCGGCCTCCATCATGGCCGACCCGTCGCTCATGACCGAGTGGGAGACCGCCTGGGCCGGCGCCGGCCAGCCTGTCGGCATGGACCACACGCCCGGCCCGCAGACCACCGTCATGCAAAACGCCGTGATTGCCGCCGCCATCGCTAACAGTGGCGTGGTCATGGACCCGTACTTTGTAGCCCAGGTACTCGCCCCGGACGGAACCGTGGTCAAGACCACGCAGTCCCGCTCGCTGGGGCAGGCCGTCAGCTCCGCCACGGCCGACCAGGTCAAGCAGGCCATGCTCGCGGTTGTCCAGTCCGGTACCGGTACCGATGCCCAGATTCCGGGCGTCAAGGTCGCCGGCAAGACCGGCTCGGCCGAGATCGGCGGCACCAACGTCAACTCGATGTTCGTTGGCTTTGCACCTTACGATTCACCCACGGTCGCCATCTCGGTGGCCTTGGAGGATTACGACAAGCATGACGTCAAGGCCGCCAAGATCGCCGGTATCGTCCTGACCGCGGCGCTTGCCGCACAGGGAGCGTGATGCCTATGATCGAATCGGACACCCGAGGCGCGCCGCGGCCTAAGAGTTAGCGGCAACGCGCCACACGGCCCCAGCGGCCACATCGTAGGTACTACACACATCGTTGAGCGAATAGTTATGTTAGGAGCAGGAATGGAACAGAGGGTCCTCGGGGGAAGATACCTCCTCAAGGATAAGGTGGGAACAGGCGGCATGGCGACCGTCTACCGTGCACAGGACCAGGTCCTCGACCGCACGGTAGCCGTCAAGATCATGCTGCCGCAGTATGCTGGCGACGCAACCTTCGCCGCACGCTTTAAGCAGGAGGCCCAGGCAGCAGCCGGTCTCTCCTCCCCCTATATCGTGGGCGTCTACGATTGGGGCAAGGACGGCGACACCTATTACATCGTCATGGAGTACCTGCGCGGCACCGACCTTAAGAGCGGCATCAAGAGCCACGGCGCCCTCGACCCCAAGAAGGTCGCCCAGATCGGCTCGCAGATCAGCTCTGCGCTTTCGGTCGCCCACAAGCACGAGATCATCCACCGCGACATTAAGCCGCAGAACATCATGGTGCTGCCCGACGGCAACATCAAGGTGATGGACTTTGGCATCGCGCGCGCCAAGAACAGCCACCTCACGCAAGACAACAACGTGCTGGGAACCGCCCACTACGTCAGCCCCGAGCAGACCCGCGGTCAGGACCTCGGCCCCACCTCGGATATCTACTCGCTGGGCGTCGTGATGTACGAGTGCGCCACCGGCCGCGTCCCCTTTGACGGTGACGACGCTATCTCGGTCGCACTCAAGCAGGTCAACGAGCTGCCTATTCCGCCGAGCCAGATCAACTCCGGTGTCGACGCCGACCTTGAGCGCATCATCCTCAAGTGCATGGAGAAGGACCCGGCAAACCGCTTCCAGACCGCCGACGAGCTGCGTCAGGTGCTCAACAGCTACCTGTCGGGCCGTGCCGTCAACGTCTCGGAGCCCACGCGCATCATCGGTGCCCCCGGTGAGCCGGGCGCCACCAAGACTCGCGAGCTTTCCGATCAGACGCGCGCCATGGTGCGTCCCGTCTCGGGCGTGAGCGGCCAAAATACCGCCCGTAGCTCGGTTTCGGGCTCCACCGGCTCCTACGAGGTCGAAAAGCCCAAATCCAACAAGAACAAGATCATCGCCGCCGTGGTGGCAGCCGTTGCCGTCATCGGCATCGTGGTGGCCTTTGCCACAGGACTCTTTGGCGGCGAGCAGGTCACCGTGCCCGATGTGCTGGGCAAGGACCAGCAGACTGCCGTCGAGCTGATCAAGGAAGCCGGCCTCGAGGTCGGCACCATCGACCAAAGCTACAATGACGATGTCGACGAGGGCAAGGTCGCCGAGCAGACGCCCAACGGCAACACCAAGAAGGCCAAGGGCACCAAGGTGAACCTGGTAATCTCCAAGGGCCCCAAGCCCTCCGAGAAGGTTGAGGTTCCCCGGCTTGTCGGCCTGACCAAGGACCAGGCAGAAGCCGCGCTGGCAAGCGTTGGCCTGAAGGGCAACGCCTCCGAGGAGGCCAACGAGGCCGATGAGGGCCAGGTCTTTGAGCAGGGCACCGAAGCCGGTAAGGAAGTCGCGAAGGGCACGACCATCTCGTACAAGGTCTCGAGCGGCCCGGATACCACGTCCGTCCCCGATCTGACCGACATGACCGAGGCCCAGGCGCGCAACGCCCTCGATATGGCAGGCTTTGGCGTCGACGTGAGCTACCAGGAGAACGACTCGGTTACCGAGGGCACCGTGATCAGCTGGAACCCCAGTGGCAAGCAGAAGCCCGGCGCCACGATTACCGTCGTCATTGCCAAGAAGTCCGGCAAGGCCAGTGTTCCGGGCAACCTGTACGGCAAGAGCATCTCCGCCGCCGTCACCGCGCTCAACAACGCCGGTTTCTATAACATTGGCTTCTGTGACCAGAACGGCAATCCCGTAAGCGGTAACGAGGATGCCACCGTTACGGGCGTCTCCCCCACTGGCAAGCAGTCCACCGACAGCACGATTACGCTGACGGTCGCACTTTCTGGCTCGGGTTCGGGTTCGGGCACGAGCACGGGTGACGATTCCGGTACGACCAACTAGTCGCCACCCCACCGCTCATCACGGCTCTCGCCGCAAACATATTCGCTCACAGGCGCCCGCTTGCTCCCCCAGCAAGCGGGCGCTTCGTTTTTGACATGACATGAACCAGAAGAGCCCGGCACCATAGCGGTACCGGGCTCGATATTCCTCTGGTGCCCCCGGGCGGATTCGAACCGTCGACACCCGCTTTAGGAGGTCATGGTCATTTACCTTACCTGGGCAAATGCAATTTTGCCCTATTATATATATTCGCAGGTAGATTAGCTATTTTTGAGTTTCTGCTGGTTCTTATTAGAATTCTATTTCACCCCTTTTTCACCCCTAGCAGTTACGGTAACGGCTTGCAGGGGTGAAAAGTTTACGTTAGGCTCGGGGCCGAGGCCCTCAAAGCCCCGGCCCCGAGCCTAACGTAATCCCCTTGGAGGACTCTTTTGGAAACCAGAATCAAACCAACCGCAAAGGGAACATCCGAACCCATCAAGGGAAAGCCCGGCTCATTCAAGATTTACTTCTCTCTTGGGAGAGACCCAAACTCCGGAAAGAACGGCAGCAAGGTTAAGTATCTCAAAACACCCAAGAGGACTATCCATTGCAAGAGCAAGAACCCAAAGAACTGGCCTAGCGAAGTCGCAAACGCCCTCAACGAGTACCGCGAGGAACTTGAGAGCCATGAACCATCTAGGGATGCCCCAAGCACCGTAGCGGCATATGCCGAATCTTTCCACGTGCTCCGAGAGGGCTCATTCGGCTCCCCTCTCTCTTATGAGCGAGAGGGATACGACGTGCGACACATACGAGAACTGTTCGGAGACGTGCCCCTAGCCGACCTGAGGCCCGACGATATTAAACGCGCCTACGCTGAGGCTCGTTCAAATGGAAGGTTCACCGACGCCGAGATTCGTCGTATTCACGTCAAGCTTAAGCAGGTCATGCAAGACGCCCTCGAGAACGAGCTGATAGACCGCAATCCCTGCATGGGCATCAAGCTTCCGAAACCGGACTTGCGGGCACGCAACTTTCTTCCCCCTGACGAGCTTCCACGGTTCACCGAATGCCTGCTTGCCGAGCCGATGGGACCCATGACGGTCTGCACCATGCTCATATTCCACCTTGGACTGAGAAAGGGAGAGGCGCTGGGCCTAAGCTGGCTCGATTACGACCCCAAGGCCATGGAGCTTCGAATCGTCCGCCAGTACACCAACGACAAAACCCTAAGGCCCCCGAAGTCAGAAATGAGCAGGCGCATTCTCTCTATAGATAAAACGCTGGCCGATTACTTGGATAAATGGAGGGACGTGCAACGCAACATATTCAAACGCCGTGGGCTAGAACGAAAGGACACCGATCCCATCGTTCACGCGCTTAGCGCTGAAAGGGATGCGATGGGCCTCCGCCGAATAAGCATAACCCGGCCAGAGGGGCACAACTATTCCCGATGGTTTAGGGACTTCTGCGTCGATAACGGCTATGGAACCTACAGCAATGTGACGAAGCAGTTCATGCGAGACGGCAAGCTTCATACGCGCGGCACTGGTTACTCAGGACTTGTTCCCCATGGCCTCCGTCACACCGCCGCGACCGCTCTCGTGGCGAGCAACGTCGATTTAAAGACCGTTCAGGCGCGAATGGGCCATGCCTCCGCAAGCACAACGGCTAATTTCTACACCCATGCAATCAGGGCCAATGACCGAAACGCAGCAGAAGTCTTTGAAAAGTTGAGTGAATCAGAATAGAGCCATGTTATATGGTGCACGTATTGTTATACTTGTTCTCACCTAAAGTGAGAGGAGGTTATCAATGGCATTGACCACCGCGAGCAGCAAGCTCCGTTCGACGATTCTGTTTAGCTCAAAAGAGGAGCAAGTCTTTTTCAAGCGCTCCAGCGCCGACCTAGCAGCCACAAGGGGGCTCACTCCCTCCGCGCTCTTGGCGAGACTCCCCATGGAGCAGCTGACTAGCACAGACCTCGGAAGATGGGCGGCGCAGCTCATCTATGCAGAAGATGGAAACTGTCTCGACGCCTTTGAGGCTATGTTCGAAGACTGGAGCGCCATCCAGCCCAAAAAGGACTGCCGCAACATCGTCAAAGGCTTCTTTGACTACTGTCATGAGGCTAGAGTCTGCATCGACACCGCTGACGAGCGCGTGCATCATCTCCGCTCGAATTGGGATAGCGTCTGTCTTCTGGCCGAAGAGGCTTCCAAGGCGCACGAGGACAGTCTCGACTTACGCATTCAGGCAAAAACCGGGCGCGAGCTTGAAACGCTCTTGCAAAACCCGACGGCGCTACTCACCATCACGCCGCTGCTCTCGTACATCATCAATCTGTGGGAGTGCATCAAGGATTACTCCTGTACCTATCGCGTTCTGCTCGATTTCGCCAACATGGGCGAGTCGTCACGCAAGGGGTACGTGGAGCCCACAGAGGCTCGAATTAGCCTCTTACACCTTATCGACGCTTACGAGGAAGGAGACGCCAACTAGTCGATAAGCCCGAATTACAAGCAAGCACCCGACTCCCCTCATTGTCGCCAAACATCGAAGAGGAGCCGAGCGCCCTAACAGAGGAGTTTATCATGCATTTTGCAGATGACCCCAAGGTTGACGCCATTTCCGCAGGCATCAACCTTCGCCGCACTGGCACCAAGCGTATCTTGAGCCGTCTTGATGTTCAGATTCTCATCGGCATTGGCCAGTCAAGTGCCATCCGGCTCATGAAGTCGACTCATCATTGCTTCCGCATCGCCAACCAGTATTTTGTCATGGAGGAAGACCTCTTCGACTACTTCAAAAAGCTCGCTGAAGAGGCGAGCGAGTGATGCAGTGCCCGACCTCCAACCTCCTCGTTTTCGAATCCGATAAGCTCGACGAGCATCTAAGCGCCCTTGAGGGCGACCAGCCCGTCGCCCACTTTGGCCTCAAGGCCCTCAACGACGTTCTCGGTGGCGTTTACCCCGGACTGAATTACGCCATCGGCACCGCACCCGGCAAGGGCAAGACGACCCTGGCCTTGCAGGAGGCCGACAAGCTCGCGGACGACGGGCACCCAGTCGTCTACGTCTCCGCCGAGCTCCCCGCGCACAAGCTCTTGGAAAAGAGCCTTACGCGGCTCAGCGGCACCGAGCTTGCCCTCTCCGAGGTCGCAGATGCGACGGCGGAGAGCCACCCCAAGCACGTGGCCTTCGAAAACGCACTCGGCATGTACCGCGACCGCATCGCCCCCAATCTCTGCATCACCGGTCCGCTGAACACCGTCGAGCTCTCGAACCTCGTCGGACTGGTGGCACGCGAGCGCGACGAGGCCCCTATCGTCTTCGTGGATTATCTGCAGCTCCTGGCCTGCGGCACCACGGCAGACCAGCAGTTCATCGACGAGCGCCTGGCAATCACCGCATGCGTAAAGGGTTTGCGCGAAATATCGAACCTCTATGGCTCGCCCGTCATCGCCCTGAGCTCGACCACGCGCAAGTCCTACGAGTCTGGGAAGTCGACCAAGCCAAGCCTCGGCATGTTCGGCGGTTCCTCCGCCGTCGAATACGGCTTCGACTCTGTGCTCTACCTCGCCGATGACAACGGTAAGCCCAGCTTTCCCTATGAGCCTCCCGCAAGCGGAACTCCGCTCAAGCTCATTGCCCTCAAGAACCGTTACGGAATGTTGGCCGAGGCGCGTCTCGATTTCGACGGGGTCCATGCCACCTTCCTCGATAGGGATTAGGCGATGCGCGGCAATAGCAGGACCGCACATATAAACGTCAGGATGACCGATGAGGAGCGGGTCGCAATCGTGGCCCGCTCCTCCTCTTTCGGCATGCCCCCATCGACGTTCATGCGCGAGGCTGCGCTCAATCTCGGAGAGAAACCGGTCAAGATCGCCGACGAGTCGACCCTCCGGCAGATGCTCACCGAGATGAAGCGGCAGGGAAACAACCTTAACCAGGCCCAACGGGCCATTAACAAATACGGGGTCGACGGACAGACGGCACATCGGCTCTCGGAGGCCTTAAACCTCATAGCCCGCACGACCTCTCAACTCTCGGACCTTCTGTCAAAAACAAAGGAACAACCATGAAGACAAAGATACTCACGGCGCTCGTCACCTCAATTGTCCTCGCCGCGCTCGCCTGCCCGGTGCTCGCCTCCCCCATAGACCGCCTCGTCGCGGGGCTCCCGCTCGACGCGTCGCTCCTCCCCTCGGCGCTCGACGCAGCCACGGTTCTCGGCTGGTGGCTCTCGGGCTCATTCACCGCCTGCCCGGCGGGCACCGCCCTCACCCTCCTCCTCTCGCTCTGTGCATGCTCGCTCATCGCCTACTCAAGCGCCCTCAACGCGAGGGGCGAGGACGGCGGCGTGCTCGGGGACGCGCACGTGAAGACGGGCCGGGAGGTCGTGAGGGGCTCCGTCACATGGGATGGCTCGGCCAACCCCTCGTCGCGCGGGTTCGTCTACGGGTTCACCAAGCGGCGCGGCAAGCCCTGTTATCTCTTCGAGCCCAAGAAGATGATTTTCGTTTCCGGGGCCACTGGGTCAGGCAAGAGCCGCTTCCTCTACCTCCCCTCTATCGATTTGCTCTCGTACGGCGACGGCTCAAACGGCTCCGAGCCCGCGACCCTCGTCGTCTCCGACGTGAAGAACGAGCTCGTAGAGCTCACGGGCGACGAGCTGGCCCGTCGCGGCTACCGCGTCCTGCTGCTCGACACGCAGCACCCCTATAGGGGACAGAGGTTCAACCCCCTCAAACAGGTGCTCGACCTCCATGCCGAGGGACGCGACCAGGAAGCCGAGCAGGCGGCGGACGCCATCGCGGAGCTCGTGGTGCAGGACGACGAGAAAGGCAAGGGCTCGCACTGGACCGCCTCGGCCAGGGGCCTGCTCTCGGCCCTTGTCCTGCTGGTCTCCATGTCCGACGAGTGTCCCGAGGAATCAAAGCACCTCGCGACCGTCTGCGAGGTCCTGGACCGCGGTACCGAGGCAGAAGGCGACGACCCATCCGAGCCCCTGAAAGCCGTCTTCCGCTCCGTGCGGAGCGGCCACCTCGCCAAGGGAAGGGCGTCGCAGTTCGTCTCCTCGGGCGGCAACGAGCTCAGGAGTATCCTCTCGACGCTCAAGGTGGCGCTCCGCCCGTTCTCGTCAGCCCCGGTCGCATGGATGACGTCCGGGTCCGACATCGACCCGCGTTCGGTCCTTGAGAACAAGAGCGCCGTGTTCCTCCACGTGCTCGACGAGGGCTCGCCCTACAACTGCATAGCGGCGATATTCCTCTCGCAGCTCTGGGCGTCCGTCCAGGCCGCCGCCGACTCCAACGGCGGCAGGCTCCCCCGCCCCGTGCAGATACTCGGCGACGAGTGGGGCAACCTCCCCCGCGTCGAGTGCCTGCCCGCCCTCCTTTCACTTGGAAGGGCGTTCCAGATTTACTGGACGGGGGCAACGCAAGATATATCCCAGCTTAATAAATACGGTGAGCGAGACGGGCGCAGGAAAATTCTCGCGAACTGCGGCGTCAAGGTCGCCATGAAGCTCGCCGAGGAGGAGGACCGCCGGTACTTCACCGAGCTCATAGGCAAGACCACCCGCCACACGCAGGGCACGAGCAGCAGCAAGGCGGCGTCGGGCTCGTCGGCCTCGACCTCCTACAGCGAGAGCGCCGACGATGTGGTGCACGCATGGGAGTGGCGCGACATGGCCCCGGACCGGGACGGGATAGTCGTCGTGAAACACGCGGACAACGGAATGCCCACCGAGCGAGCCGGGGTCTTCCGCTCACCCGTCACCGATTGCACTAAGACACCCACGAAGGAGCACTTCGACCTCGGGACTCCGGAGCACGAGACGGAGAAGCGCCGCGCTTATCAGAGGCGGCTGGACGAGGCCGCAGCCGGGAAGATGGGCGAGCGCGTCATCCCCTGGTGCCTCGAATGGCCCGAGCCGAAGAAGAAGGCGAAGGCCGAGCCGACCGGCAAGTTCAGCGGCCTCTCGCTCGACTAGGGAGGGCCCATGACGGCAATCAAGCAGACGAGCGTTTGCAGCGAGGGGCACCTCTCCCGGCTCAGGGACTACCTCTCATGGGACAGGGACAAGGCACTCGCGCACGACACCCAGAACATCATCGACGAAGACCGCTGGTTCCAGGAAATGACGGACACGAGGAGGGCCATGGGCCACGACAGGCCAGGGAAGGCGGGGGCCAAGTGTACCTACATGCAGCACCAGATACTCGGTTTCCTCCCCGACGAGTGCGACCTCAACGGCGGAAAGATGACGCCTGAAATGTGCATGAAATACGCTCGGGCCTATGTGGCCGAGCGCTATCCGAACCAGGAGGTCGTGATGGTGCTTCACCGCGAGCGCTGCCGCGCGGACGGCACCGACCGCTATGCCGTGCACCTCGGCATCAACCGCAGCGACCTTGAGACGGGCAGGAGGCTCGACGAGGGTCCCGCACGCAAGGCCGCAACCGCGAGGGTGAAGACCGTCCGCGCCTTGGACAAGAAGTATGGGCTCAGGCAGCTTGAGCGCGGCAAGGCCAACTCGCGCGTCCACGCGAGACAGCCGGGCAGGGAGGAACGCGACATGGCCCGCAAGGGGCAGGCCGAGCGCTCCGAGAACGCCCGCGTCCGCGTGGCGGTCGCCCGTCGCGTCGAGGAGGTCGGACGAATGAGGGACTGCCCCGACCGCATGGCCGAGCTCGACCGGCGGCTCAGACGAGACGGCATCGAGCTCGCGAGGTCGAAGGGCGGGAGCCTCCAGTACCGCTTCTTCTCGAAGGCCCTCGGGGCCGTGCGGAAGGTCAACGGCGGCAGGCTCGGCTTCGCGGTCGACCGCTCAACCGGCCTCGTCGTCCGCTTCACGCTGCGCGGGATAGCGACGGCGATGAGGGCGTTCTGGGAACTTGAGCGCAAGTCGTGGGAGAACCAGAACGGGCGAGGTGACTGAGCGCTTGGGCCGGGACGCAACAAGCGTCCCAGCTTATTATTGGCGGGAGCGACTTCGGAGCGGTTCGCCCTCCGCCGCAGGCGGCAAGATGATTCCGTGCAACGGAATCCATATCTTGCCTGCACGGAGCGAGCCAGTTGCCAAAGCAACGCGAGCCCGGGCAGGTGAGCGCCGGTTGAGCCGACGCCGAGGAGACGCGACCCATGGGGAGCGTCGCACGATGGCGCTCGGTGACCCAGCGCGAGAGGCCCCGCTCGGCGACCACGGCGGAGCGATGGCGACTTCTGGAAGCCATCGAGCGCAGCCGTTCGGCGGGCGGGGCCGGTGTGAGCGGAGGCGGACGAAACGCGACCCTGGGGAGCGTTGCCAGGGAGGCGCAGCGAGAGCGACGCCGTGCGTCGCGGGGGTCCCGCCCGTAAGCGGGACCCATCGGCCGCAAGGCCGATCAATGAGCATTAGAAAAAGCCCCGGCCATTTGGTCGGGGCTTTCCTTGCCTGAAATAGACGATTGCCTTGCTCTTTCAAGTTACTTCGTGGCACCGCAAGAAGAGCACTTATACCCAGTGGTCACAGTCTCATCCCATGCATCGCGCACCTGCACCTGCTCGTCATAGGCCGCTTGGTCGGTCACGGTCTCATAATAGCCCTGCTTCACGGTTACATAGGAAGAATGGTAGCCACCATGGTCATACGCATCGAGATGCCCCCAAGGGTCAGAGGTAATGTCTGCGCCGCACTGATTGCAGATGTAGTGCTCCTCCGTCACCGCGTCATGCCACACCTGATGTGTCACCGCATCATGATGGACGGTCTTATACTGCGCGTCGTGATGGACAGTCTTGGTCTGGGCAACCCAGTTGTGCTGGTGCGCCGGGGTCTCATCCTTCTTCGATGAGCCACCCGAGTTCGAGCTTGAACCGGAGTTCCCGCTATTGCCGTCCGACTTGCTACCGGAACCGCCGTTCCCACTATCGTTTTTGGAGCCGTTGGAGGAATCGGAGTCATTCTTCTTATTATCGGAAGTGTCCGGCTTCTTCGCATCGGACTCCTGAGCCTTCTCGGTCTCCTTCTCGACGGCATCGGTATCGGCGTTCGGGTTCTTCTTGATGTTGTCCTCGAACTTCTTCACGACCTCAGCGCCCTTGTCCCCGGTCAGGGTGGAATCGCCCTTCTTCACGGCTTCCGCAACGTCCTTGGCAATGGCTGTCAAGTCATCTTTCGTTACCTTGTCCGCATCCACCTTATCGAAAGTCACGCCTGTGGCAACTGTCTTGTCGGCTTTTCCGGCGGTAACCTTCTTCGATGGCACCTTATAGATGGAGCCGTCGGCGTTCACCGGTGAGATGAATGTGACGGTATAGGTACCGGACTCACCGACCTTCACGGTCACCTGCTTGTTCGCGGCGATGGCGGTGTAGAAGTCTACTTTCCCGTCCTCATCCTCGATATGGGCGATGACGGGCGTGGAGGTTTCCGTATCCCAGCCGTCAGCCTTCACCTCAAGGGAAAGCACCATGTCCTGCTCCTCATCGTCCTTTGACTGGGACACCGCAGGGGCGTTCGCTTTGCCCGTCCAATCCGCATGTGTGATGGCATATCCACCGCCGCCGATGAGAAGCGCCGCACAGAGGATTCCTGCACCAGCCGCGCAGACCTGCTTGCGGGAGAACTCGCGCCCGAAGAGCATGAGCGGCTTCTTAGCGTTCTCCTCCTCCGTCGAATCCTCGACCTTCGGGATTTCGGCTGTCTTGTCCGCCGGGACACCCTCAGTCTCGGTGCTGTTGTCATTAAACATATTGCTGTCTTTCTTCATTTCTGTCAGTCCTTTCTGTCTTATAAGAAGATTTCCTGCTATCTATATTACCGGTAGTTCTCTACACCAGCATACCCCATAGGACATGCACGAGAATGATGAGCACGAGAATGACCGCCATCCACTTACAGTAGTAGAACAGTCTGTCTGGAAGCGTCACCATCGAAAGCCGCTCAATGCGTCTCTTGGATTCCTCTACCATCGAGTCGATGACCTTCCTGCTCCTTGCAGTCACCTCTTCGACGTTCTTTATGGTCATCTCCCCAGCTTTCTGCTGGGCATTGGCAACTCCCATGAGCGCCATCTGATTCGCCTGATGCTGCGCGTCCGCCGCGCCGTTTCTCAGCTCCTCGACCTTTTCGAGCACATCCTTCATCTCCGAAACCATGCCGCGCATCTCCCTTGCGATGCGTTCGTTGCTCCGGCGCTGCTCGGCGATAAGGTCTTCCAGCTTCTTCACGGTTCCGATGAGGTCGGTCTCGTCGTTCTCGTCCTCAAGCCTTCGTCCGGCATTTCTGGCATCCCTCGCTTCCTCGGAGAGCTTAAGTTGCTGGCCGATACCGGCCATATGCCCGTCCGGCTGCTCAAGTTCCCTCTTCACCTCGCTAAAATGCTTTGCCATGTAATCTTCGCTCCTTTCCATCCGTCAGCCCTCCAACCCCTTGCCCCTCTTCTCGCGCACGCGGATAGCGATGGGCGTGTTGAGCAGATAGGAGAGGTTGTGTACCGCATCCGCGACCGGCACGGCATCCGCCATGTTCCCGCACATGTGTATCACCTTCCAATCCTTCTCGCCCTTCACCGTCACCTCGACAAGAAAACGTTCCTTTTCCATCTCTCTCCTCGACCTTACCGGTCTTTCCTATCGGACAGGAACAGCCTATCGCATCAGGTGTCCCTTTGTCTGGACACCTCTAGGGTTTTCGCAGGTTCACCCCGCAGTTTGGGCAGAACTTCGGGACATATTCGGAAAACTCCTCGAACAGCGGCTCTTCGCTCTCCTCAGAATCCGTCATATCCTCCTCGACGCGCCCCGCCCATCCGCAGTCGGAACACCAGATGCCGTCCACGGGGTTTACATTTGCGGCTTTCGAGTAGGCGCTCCCTATGGTGATGAAAATCCTACTCATCGTTCTCAGCCCTCTCCCCATTGCTCTTCTCCCGCACTTCGGCTTCCTTCCGCATCGCGGCAATTAGCTCCTCGGGCGTGATTCCGAGACCGTCCGCGATAGCGAAAAAGGACGCAAGGCTCGGCAGACGCGTCGGCTTTCCTCCGCTTCCGGCCATTCCGGCAAACCAAGCGGATTTGCTGATTCCGCTTTTCTTAATGGCGTTGTCGAGCGTCATCCCCTTCTCGTACACGATGCGGCGCACCGCAACCGCGAAACACCCGAGTTCCGGGAAACGCTCAACGGCTTTCTCCGCCTGTGGCTTACCCGCCATGGTATCTCCTTTCTTCCGGCTAGCTTGATTACTGGTAATATATCATACCACCAAACCAGATAAATCTTCAAGACGATACTCCATATATCCCGCACAAATAGGACAACAAACCAGCTTGAAAGCAACCCAGCAATATAGTAAGATAGACTCGTAAGCCTATATCTGTTTACATGGAACGGTCGGTAATTCGTCCGTCATGCAAACTAACAGACTTATTAGAATTGACATTAGAAAGAAGGTCATAACATGCGAACCTACCAACACCCGATATACCAAGACAACACCATGGCAATTCGCGCCGAATATGATGAGGAAAAACGAGTCTTCGATTTGATGAAGAAGTTCCTCTATATCGTCGGGACGATAACGGCGATAGTTGTTTTCCTTTTGCTTCTCGTTAATTCCCCTGCCCTGATAACTCAGACAGGTGCAATTGGAATCATTGCACTCGTCCCCGTCCTGCTGGCTGCAACAGCCTTTACCGGGTTTTACGTCGGCACGGTACCGGCTGGCTACATCGCTGCATGGCGTGCAATCAAGCGCTCAAAGCTGTTCGTTTGGGGCAACGCTCTCGGACTGCTCCTCATAGCGACGCTTCTTCTTTCCATCCCGGCTGCATTCGCGCCCATTGCCTTCCTTCTCCAGTGGTTGAAGGTGTCGAATCTCAAGCGTCAGCTTGACGCGAACGCATAGTGAGGTAAACTGAACGCGTTTTCTTCCTTCGTGGAGAAACTTTCTTGCTTTAGCCCGCTGCTCCCCGATGTGCAACATTAAGGGAGCAGCGGGCGCTTTTATGCCGATTCTCACACACCCGTATAGCGGCGCAAGCGGAATATCCCACCCGCGCCGCTTTTTAATTAACGCTCGCCGTTCTCCTTGTTCGGTTCCGGGCGTTCCTGCGCAGGTGCCTGTTGCGCCCGCTGGGAACCGCCGCTTCCGGCGTTTCCGCCGTTCTTCTTCCCTTTCGGCATGACCGTCGAGGATCTGTCTCTTATACACATCTGACGCTG
>URKT01000031.1 GCA_900548495.1 uncultured Collinsella sp.
CCATAAGTTGCGGTGAAATATGGATTGATTTACGGCTTTAACCGCATAAACAGCCCCTATTTCACCGCAACTTATGAGAAGGGGTTGTGTAGCTAAATAGCCCCGTCCCAAATGGCTACTCTTTGATGCTGGCGATGAGGTCGCTTGCTTTGTTGGCGATGATGTTGTTGATGTCGGCCTGCAGTTCCTCGTAGACCGCGATGGCTCGCTCGCCGGCGGGGGTGAGCGTGGATCCGCGGGCGCCGTCGCGCTCGATGAGCTTGCAGCCCAGCTGGCCTTCGGCTTCGTTCACGATGCGCCAGGCCTTTGAATACGCCATGCCCATGCTCTTAGCGGCACGGTTGAGCGAGTGCTCTCGGGCGATACCCTGCAGCAGCAAGACACAGCCGTGGCCGAAGACGCCCGGCAAATCCTTGTCGCACGCTTGAATGACCAACTTTGCCGTCGTTTTGTACTCCATGTGCTCCACGTCTCCCCGCTAAAGTGTTTGCTGGGCAAACGCAAAGCCTGCGTCAAGCCCTCGTGTGCTCTTCTTAAATCATGCATTGTAGCAGTCAAAGTGCGTTAAGATACTTGCCCAGTATTGGGCGCCCAAGGTTGGGCTGGGTCCTACGAGGCCTGCAGCCGACCGGTCGCATGGAAAAAGGAGAAACATGGCTACGTTCTTTCCCGGTGAGTCCCACACGTTTTCGGAGTATCTGCTGGTCCCTGGCTATTCGTCCTCGCAGTGCATTCCTAACAACGTCTCTCTTAAGACGCCGCTGACCCGCTTTAAGCGCGGTGAGAAGCCGGCAATCACCCTGAACATCCCCATGGTTTCCGCCATCATGCAGTCCGTCTCGGGCGTCGACATGGGTGTCGCGCTTGCTACCGAGGGCGGCTTGTCCTTCATTTACGGTTCCCAGAGCGCCGAGTCCGAGGCCGCTATGGTCAAGGCCGTCAAGGATCACAAGGCCGGCTTCGTTCAGTCCGATTCCACCCTGACCCCCGACATGACTATGGAGCAGGTCATCGAGCTCAAGGAGAAGACCGGTCACTCCACCATGCCGGTTACCGACGACGGCACTCCCAAGGGTAAGCTCCTGGGCATCGTCACCAGCCGTGACTATCGCCCCAGCCGCGATGACCACCAGACGAAGGTCTCCGAGTTCATGACCCCGCGTGAGCAGCTCATCGTGGGCGACAAGAACATCAGCCTCAAGGTCGCTAACGACGTCATCTGGGACAACAAGCTCAACGCCCTGCCCATCGTCGACGATAACGATCACCTCATGGGCATCGTCTTCCGCAAGGACTACGATAGCCACAAGACCAACCCCAACGAGCTGCTCGATAACGACAAGCGCTACATGGTCGGCGCCGGTATCAACACCCGCGACTATGCCGAGCGCGTGCCGCTGCTCATCGAGGCCGGTGCCGACGTTCTGTGCATCGACTCCTCCGAGGGCTTCAGCGAGTGGCAGAAGCGCACTATCGAGTGGATCCGCGCCAACTACGGCGAGGACGTCAAGGTTGGTGCCGGTAACGTCGTCGACGCCGAGGGCTTCCGCTTCCTGGCCGACTGCGGTGCCGACTTCATCAAGGTCGGTATCGGCGGCGGTTCCATCTGCATTACCCGCGAGACCAAGGGTATCGGCCGTGGCCAGGCCACCGCGTTGATCGATGTCTGCCGCGCCCGCGACGAGTACTACGAGGAGACCGGTGTCTACGTGCCCGTTTGCTCCGATGGTGGCATTGTCTACGACTACCACATGACGCTCGCCCTTGCCATGGGTGCCGACTTTATGATGCTGGGCCGCTACTTCGCGCGCTTTGACGAGAGCCCGACCGAGCGCGTCAATGTCAATGGCCAGTACATGAAGGAGTACTGGGGCGAGGGTTCTGCACGTGCCCGCAACTGGCAGCGCTACGACCTGGGTGGTGCCGCGAAGCTCAGCTTCGTCGAGGGCGTCGATTCCTACGTTCCCTACGCCGGTTCCCTCAAGGACGGTGTGGGCGGAACGCTCTACAAGGTCAAGTCCACGATGTGCAACTGCGGTGCCCTCTCGATCCCCGAGCTCCAGGAAAAGGCACGCCTGACCCTGGTAAGCTCCACCTCCATCGTCGAAGGCGGCGCCCACGACGTTGTCGTGAAAGACTCCCAGCAGAGCGTTTCCTACCGCTAAGCGGCTTTCCCAAGCACCGCACCTTGCCGTTCAAACCGTCGCTCGCGTACCAAAGTACGCGTCGCTCCTCTTTCACGGCAATCTGCGGCACTTGGAAAACCCGATCATGTTTGGGCGGGTAACAATTAGCGGTTGATTCACAACCACGTTATTTAGATAAAGCGAGATGCCTGCAAGTCGCAGGCATCTCGCTTGTTGTATTTGCTATCATCATGCGAGTTAACGATGTGGCGGGGCGTTCTTACCTTTGCTCGCTGCAAGTTCCGCACGAGCCGAAGAGCACTTAATGTGCTCTTCGTGCGAGCAGGACTGTCCGCAGCAGCGAGTAAAGGTAAGAACGCCCCGCCCCAACCCAGCTAACAAAGGAGCTGATATGTGCGATTGCACAGATCATAAGGACGAGATTCCTGCCTACGACGCGCAGGCCATTGAGTCCCGGTGGATGAAGGCCTGGGAGGACTCCAACCTCTTTGCCGTCGACACCGACGACAGCAAGCCCAAGAAGTACGTGCTCGAGATGTTCCCGTATCCGTCGGGCGACCTGCACATGGGCCACGCGCGCAACTATACCATCGGCGATGCCATGGCCCGTCAGGCCCGCATGCGCGGCTACGACGTGCTGCACCCCATCGGCTTTGACGCCTTTGGCCTGCCCGCCGAGAACGCCGCCATCAAGCACAACACGCAGGCTGCCGCCTGGACGTATAAGAACATGGACCAGGCGCTCGCCACGATGAAGCGCATGGGCTTCTCCTACGATCTGGATCGCATGGTCAAGACCTGCAGCCCCGACTACTATCGCTGGGGCCAGTGGATCTTTGAGAAGATGTGGGAAAAGGGCCTGGTCTACCGTAAGAAGAACCCGGTCAACTGGTGCCCCACCTGCAAGACCGTTCTGGCCAACGAGCAGGTTACCGAGGGCAAGTGCTGGCGCTGTGGCACCGAGCCCGAGAAGCGCGACCTTGAGCAGTGGTACTTCAAGATCACCGAGTACTCCCAGGAGCTGCTTGACGACCTGGAGAAGCTCCCCGGCTGGCCCGAGCGCGTCAAGCAGATGCAGGCCAACTGGATCGGTCGCTCCGAGGGCGCCGAGGTCGACTTTACCCTGTGCGACCAGGATGGCGAGCCCATCGAGGGCGACGAGGGCAAGATTACCGTCTTCACCACGCGTGCCGATACCCTTTTTGGCGTCTCCTTCTTTGTCCTGGCTCCCGAGTACGCCGGCCTGCACGAGCTCGTCGAGGGCACGGAGTACGAGGAGGCCGTCACCAAGATCGTCGAGGACTCCAAGCATATCTCTGCCGTCGAGCGTGCCCAGGGCACCCTCGAGAAGCATGGTGCCTTCACGGGCCGCTATGTGGTAAACCCCGTCAACGGCGAGAAGGTCCCCGTGTGGGTTGCCGATTATGTCGTTGCCGACTACGGTACCGGTGCCGTCATGGCCGTTCCCTGTGGCGACCAGCGCGACTTTGAGTTTGCCCGTAAGTACGACCTGCCGATCGTGCCGATCATCCTGGACGATGACGATCGCGCTGCCGTCGAGGCCAGCGGCGAGACCATCGATACCTTCCATGCCGAGACCGTCGACTGGGATTGCGCCCACGCTGCCGAGGGCACGCTCGTCCAGTCTGGCAAGTACACCGGAATGCGCGGCGGCAAGCACTCCGAGGGCGAGGCTGCGATCGTGGCCGACCTCGAGGCCATGGGCTGCGGTCGTCGCAAGGTCGAGTTCCGTCTGCGCGACTGGCTCATCAGCCGTCAGCGCTATTGGGGCAACCCCATCCCGGCCATCCACTGCGAGCACTGCGGCATCGTGCCCGTGCCCGAGGATCAGCTGCCGGTGACGCTGCCCGAGAACCTGGACCTGGGCGCAGGCGAGACCCTCGCCGAGTGCAAAGAGTTCTATGAGACTACCTGCCCGGTCTGCGGCCGCCCGGCCAAGCGCGAGACCGATACCATGGACACCTTTACCTGCTCCAGCTGGTATTACCTGCGCTATACCGATCCGCACAACACTGAGCTGCCCTTCTCCCGTGAGGCTGCCGACCGTTGGATGCCCGTCGATAACTACATCGGCGGCATCGAGCACGCTATTTTGCACCTGCTCTACAGCCGCTTCTTTACCAAGGCACTGCGCGACCTGGGCCTGCTGAGCGTGGACGAGCCCTTCACCAACCTGCTGTGCCAGGGCATGGTCAAGGACGAGAACGGCGACACCATGTCCAAGTCCAAGGGCAACGTCGTGCCCCCGAGCTCGGTCATCGAGCCTTACGGTGCCGACACCATGCGTCTGGCGATCCTGTTTATCGCCCCGCCCGAGAAGGACTTCGACTGGGATCCCAAGGCCGTCGAGGGCGCTAACCGCTTTATCAAGCGCGCCTGGCGTATCGTTTGGCAGCTCGTCCAGTCCGGCGATGCCAACGTGGCCTTCGACAAGTCCGCGCTCGATGAGGTTGCGATGAAGCTCTATCGCGAGCGTCACCGCACCATCGCCAAGTGCACCGAGGACTTCGATCGCGGCCAGTTCAACACCGCCATCTCGGCCGTCATGGAGCTCGTCAACGCGGCGAGCGCCTACCTCAACGCCACCGAGGGTACCGCCCGCGACAAGGCGCTGTGCTACGGCGTGGCCAAGGACATCGTGAGCGTCCTTGCCCCCATCTGCCCGTTCTGGGCCGACGAGCTGTGGCACGAGGCGCTCGGCTGCGAGGGCAACGCCTATACCGCTGCCTGGCCCGAGTTCGACCTGGCCGAGTCCATCGAGGACACGGTGCAGATCGTGGTCCAGGTGCTCGGCAAGGTCCGCGGCCGCGTCGACGTTGCCCGCGATGCCTCCAATGAGGATATGCAGGCTGCCGCCGAGGCCGCCGTCGCCAAGTGGCTCGAGGGCAAGACAGTCGTCAAGGCCATCTGCGTGCCCGGCAAGCTGGTCAACCTGGTGGTCAAGTAAGCACTGCGCGCTTAACTGACGCATAAAAGACGAGGGGCGATCCGGTTGGGTCGTCCCTCGTTTTGCATGTATCTGCCTAGTTGCCTTCGGCCAATTGTCCTATTCTTATGGAGAAGCTGTGCGCACGCTGACCTGCAGGTTCGTACTGTGCTTGCACGTTTCCGCAGCTATTGGTATAGTTTGCTTGCAAATGAAGTTGTAATTGAAAGAAGTGGGGTTTCGGCCCCGCTTCTTTTTTGTATGGATGGAGGTGCCGCAATGGTCAAGACCAAGACCGAGCAGGCGATCATCGACGCGCTCGAGGCCGTCGCTCCCCAGCACGATGTCGACATCGTCGACGTCGAGCTCGTGGGTGCCACCAAGGCCCCCTGCGTGCGCGTGCGTATCGAGGGTGCCGAGGGTCAGAGCCTGTCGCTCAACGATGTCACGGCCAACACCAAGTGGGTCGGCGATGTGATTGAGGAGCTCGACCCCATCTCTTCGAGCTATACGCTCGAGGTGTCGAGCCCGGGCATGGCGCGCCCGCTGCGCCGCCCGTGCGACTTTGCCCGCTTTGTGGGCGAGAACTGTGAGCTCACCTCCACCGCTACCGAGGGCCGTCGCAAGTACGCCGGCAAGATTGCCGCCGCCACCGAGGCGAACGTGACCCTCGAGCTCGAGGGCGGCGAGTCCGTCACCCTCGATTTCTCTGATGTTAAAAAGTGCAAGTTGAAGCCCACCTACGACTTCAAGCCCGCGAAGGAAGGAAAGTAAGATGGCAGCATCCGACATGATGTCCGCCCTGATGGAGCTTTGCCAGGAGAAGCACATCGACCAGCTCTACCTGATCGACCGCCTGGAGCAGTCGCTTGCCAAGAGCTATGCCGAGATCCTGCATCTTGAGTGGGGCGCCAAGGTGACCATCGACCGCACCACCGGCAAGATCTACGTCTACCGTCTGGAGCCGATTGACGATTCCATGGACGAGGAAGGCAACTTCACCGAGTTCGAGGAGATCGACGTCACCCCCAAGAACACGAGCCGCATCGCCGCCCAGCACGCCAAGGCCGAGATCAACGCCATCGTGCGCAACTCCGCCCGCGAGCAGATCTACGAGGAGTTCTCCGGCCGCATCGGTGACCTCATCAGCGGTACCGTGCTGCAGTCCACGCCCGACTTCACGATCGTCAAGATCCGCGAGGGCGTCGAGGCCGAGCTTCCGCACTTCGACCAGCGCCGTTACGAGAACGAGCGCAACGAGCGTCCGATGGGCGAGCGCTACCTGCACAACCAGCACATCAAGGCCGTGATCATCGACGTTCGCGACCCCAACTCCAACCTGCAGCCGGTTCGTGGCGAGCACAGCCGTCCGCCGATTGTCATCTCCCGTACCCACCCCGAGCTCATGCGTCGTCTGTTTGAGCAGGAGGTGCCCGAGATCTATGAGGGTACCGTCCAGATTAAGTCGATCGCCCGCGAGCCTGGCCAGCGCTCTAAGGTCGCCGTCCACTCGCTCGATGACCGTCTGGATCCCGTGGGCGCCTGCGTCGGCCCCAAGGGCAGCCGTGTTCGCGCTGTCGTGGGCGAGCTCCGTGGCGAGCGCGTTGACGTCATCCTTTGGGATGCCGATCCTGCCGTCTACGTCGCCAACGCCCTGTCGCCCGCCAAGGTCACCCGCGTCCTCATCGACGAGGAGAAGGCTTACGCCGGTGTCATCGTGCCCGACGACCAGCTGTCCCTCGCCATCGGCAAGGAGGGCCAGAACGCCCGTCTCGCTGCGCGCCTGACCGGCTGGCACATCGACATCAAGTCCGAGACGCTTGCCGCCGACATTCTCAAGAACGTTCCCGTTCACGAGGAGCCCGCCGCCGACCTGATCGGTGACGAGGAGGACGAGGACGTCCGCCGCTGTGAGTATGTGTCCGAGGACGGCATCCAGTGCCGCAACCAGGCTCGTCCCGGCTCCCGTTTCTGCGGTGTCCACGACACCGACGCCTTCGATGATGCGGAGGACCTGATCTAGCGCGCGGTCGCGCCGGGCGGGTCCCGGCGCGTCTCACACGCTCGTTCAGTCTCTAGGCACCCAAGGTGCCAGAAAGGGTAGGTGAAGTCATATGGCAAAAGTCCGTGTGTCCACCCTGGCCAAAGAGTTCGGCATGACCTCCAAGGAACTGATGGGTCATCTCGCCGATATGAAGATTCCCGCTAAGTCCGCTTCCTCCACCTTGGAGGACGCCTATGTCGCTATGGTCCGCAAGCAGCTCGCCTCGGTGATCGAGGCCCGCGCTCAGGAAGTCGAGGCCGCCAAGCAGGCCGAGGAGCAGGCAGCTGCCGCCGAGGAGGCCGCTCGCGCCGCTGAGGCCGAGCGCGAGCGCATCGCCGCCGAGAAGGCACGCGAGGAGGAGCGTCGCCAGTTTGCCGCAGCCCAGGCTGCTGAGGAGGCTGCCCGCGCCGAGGCCGAGGCCAAGAAGAAGGCCGAGCAGGAGCGCCTTGCCCGCGAGAAGGAGGAGGCTGCCCGCGAGGCCCAGCGCCGCGCCGTTCCCGCTTCCGACTCCGGTTCGCGCTTCCGTTCGCTTCTCGACCAGATTGCCGCACAGGAGACCGTGCTCAAGGAGAAGAAGGACGCCGAGGACAAGGCCAAGGCCGAGCGCGCCGCCGAGCGCGGTAACCGTCGTGGCGGCAACAACGACCGCCGCGGTGGCCGTCGTAACGATCGCAACGCCTCCGACAACAATTCCGAGCGCAACGCCTCCGAGAGCCGTCCGCACAGCCATCGCACCAACGCCAGCAACAACGTCGCTGCCGGCATGGACTTCCCCAACCCCGATAAGCAGGGCAAGGGCAAGAAGCGCAAGGGCGGTCACAACAACGAAGAGGACCACTACAGCCGCATGGCTCGCGAGGCCGAGGAGTACAGCCGCGAGAAGGTGCTCGAGGAGGCTCGTGCTGCCGTCGAGGAGGCCTCTCGCGAGTCCACCGGTCGCCGCAAGAAGCGCAAGGAGAAGCGCGAGCGCGAGGCTGCCAAGGCTCAGGAGGAGCGCAAGATAGAGGAGGCGCTGGCCCAGGGCGTGAACCCCGAGGACCTCGACGCCATCAAGGTCTCCCAGGGCGTTACTGTCCAGGAGCTTGCCGAGGCGCTCGACGTTCCGGCCAACGACATCATCAAGCGCCTGTTCCTGCTGGGTACGCCGCTCACCATGACGCAGTCCATGTCCGACGACCTCGTTGAGCTCGTTGCCGACGACCTGGGCCGTCAGATCAAGATCATCACCCCCGAGGAGGAGAACACCTTCTCGTTCTATGACGATCCCGCCGACCTTAAGCCGCGCGCCCCGGTCGTCACCGTCATGGGCCACGTCGACCACGGCAAGACGTCGCTGCTCGACGCCATCCGTCACACCGGCGTTGCTGCCGGCGAGGCGGGCGGCATTACGCAGGCCATCGGCGCTTCGCAGGTCATGATCAACGACCGCAAGATCACCTTTATCGATACCCCGGGTCACGCCACCTTTACGGCTATGCGTGCCCGTGGCGCCAAGGTGACCGACATCGTCATCCTGATCGTCGCCGCTGACGACGGCGTCATGCCCCAGACGGTCGAGTCGATCAACCACGCCAAGGCCGCCGGCGTACCCATCGTCGTCGCCGTCAACAAGATCGATAAGCCGGGCGCCAACCCCGACCGTGTGCGTCAGGAGCTCACCGAGTACGGAGTCATCCCCGAGGAGTGGGGCGGACAGAACATGTTCGTCAACATCTCGGCCAAGCAGAAGATCGGTATCGACGAACTTCTGGAGACCGTGCTGCTCCAGGCCGACGTACTCGAGCTCAAGGCCAACCCGGACACCTTTGCCTCGGGCAACGTCCTCGAGGCCAAGCTCGACAAGGGCCGCGGATCGGTCGCTACCGTGCTCGTGACCCGCGGTACCCTGCACGTGGGCGATACGCTGGTCGCCGGCCTTACCTACGGCCGCGTCCGCGCCATGCTCGACCCCAAGGGCCGCGCCGTCACCGAGGCCGGTCCCTCCGACGCTGTCGAGATTTTGGGCCTGCAGTCCGTGCCCAACGCCGGTGACGAGTTCCGCGTGTTCGAGGACGAGCGCGAGGCACGCGCCCTGGCCGATGAACGTTCGCTCAAGGCCCGTATCGAGGAGCAGAGCCGCGTCAAGCACGTCACGCTCGAGAACCTCTTCGAGACCATCGCCGACGCCGAGGTCAAGGAGCTCAACCTGATCATCAAGGCCGACGTCCAGGGTTCCATCGAGGCTCTTCAGGACTCGCTCGACAAGATGGATCAGTCCGAGGTCCGCATCAACACGATCCACTCCGCTGTCGGTGCCATCAACGAGACCGACGTCGTCCTGGCCGACGCCTCCAACGCCATCATCATCGGCTTTGGCGTCCGTCCCGACGGTAAGGCCCGCTCCGCCGCCGAGCGCGAGGGCGTCGAGATCCGTTGCTACGACGTCATCTACAAGTGCCTCGAGGAGCTCGACGCCGCCCGTATCGGCATGCTCAAGCCCACCGAGGTCGAGGTCGCCACGGGTACCGCGACTGTCCTGGACACCTTCAAGGTGCCCAAAGTCGGTATCGCCGCCGGTGTCCGCGTCGAAGAGGGCGAGATCGCCGCGACCGATTCCGTGCGTCTGGTGCGCGACGGCATCGTGGTCTTCAACGGCAAGATCGCCTCGATGCGCCACTACAAGGACGAGGCCAAGAGCCTCAAGAGCGGTTCCGAGGGCGGTATTGGCCTGGAGAACTTCCAGGACATCAAGCCCGGCGACCAGATCGAGGGTTACCGCATCGACCAGGTTGCCCGTACCGAGTAGGGGGTAGCGCTATGAAGCAAACGCAGGCAACCCGCCGTCTGGGCGAGCAGCTTCGCGAGAAGCTCGGTTATATCCTGCTCTTTGAGGTTTCCGATCCGCGTCTCGACCTGGTTACTTTGACTGCGGTCGAGGTCGCGGTGGACCGTTCGTTCGCGCGTGTGTACGTGTCGTGCGATGCGAGCCGCTACGACGAGGTCATGGAGGCGCTCGCTAGCGCCAAGGGCCGTATTCGCAGCCTGTTGGCTCGCTCGCTCGATTGGCGTGTCACGCCCGAGCTCGATTTTCGCATCGATCGCTCGACCGATGAGGCCGAGCGCATCACGCGTGCGCTGGAAAACGTTCCCGCCACGCTTGCGATCGAAAAGGACGAGGACGGCTATCCGATAGCGGATGCCGCCCAGGAGGCAGCTTTAGATGACTAATTCCGCCGACCTCGCCTCGTGCGAGTCTGCAGATATTCAGCGACGCATCCTCGAGCTCATCGAGGGTGCGTCCTCCATTGCGATTTCGGGACATACTTCTCCCGATGGCGATGCCTTGGGCTCCGTATTGGGTCTGGGCCTTTCGCTCATGAAGTTTTTCCCCAACAAGGACATTGCGCTGCTGCTGGCAGACGATGACCCGGTTCCTCGCATTTACCGCTTTATGGAAGGCTCCGATCGCCTGGTGCCGGCATCTGCGTACGCCGGCAATCCTGACCTGTTCATCTCGGTGGACGTACCGGTCGTCGAGCGCCTCAATAATTCCGCCGAGGTGCTTCGTCGCTCCAAGCATGTGGTGTGCTTCGATCATCATCCGGCGCGCGAGGAGTTTGCCGAGCTGAGCCTGAGGCGCGTCGATGCCGCGGCCTGCGCCATGATCATCGACCGCTTTTTGGACAATTGCGGCATTGTCGCACGTGATGGCGTTGCGACCTGCCTGCTGTGTGGCTTGGTTACCGATACCGGCCGTTTTCAGTACCAAAACGCCGATGCCGCCGCGTTCCATGCGGCCTCGCGCCTGGTGGCGCACGGTGCCGATCCGGCGCGCGTTGCGCTCGAGGTCTACCAGAGCATGCGCGTTGAGTTTTTGCACCTCAAGTCCATTGTCATGGGTCGCATTAAGACGGTCGCGCATGGGCGCGTGGCGTATAGCTATGCCTACCAGAGCGACCTTGAGGCCTGCGGTGTCACCTCGGACGAGTGCGACGGCCTGGTCGATGTGGTGCGTTCGGTGATGGGCGTCGAGGTCTGCATGTTCTTAAAGGGCATTGAGGGCGATACCAAGGTGCGTGGCAACCTGCGCTCCAAGGGCGACCTCGATGTGTCCGAGATTGCTGCCAACTTTGGCGGTGGCGGGCATCATGCCGCCGCCGGCTTTTCCAACAACGGAACAATTCGCGAGACGCTCGCCGTGGCACTTCCCATGCTGGCCGAGCTGGTGGGGGAGGATCCCGCTTCGGTGACCGTCGAGCTCTAACTTATTGGATGGTACATGGCTCGTCGAACGCCTTCTCAATTGAATATGCTGCTCGCCGTCGATAAGCCGGTGGGCTGCACGTCCCATGACGTGGTCTCGCAATGCCGACGCGCCCTCCATGAGCGGCGCGTCGGCCATGCCGGTACGCTCGACCCCATGGCATCGGGTGTCATGGTTGTGGGCGTGGGTCAGGCCACCCGTCTGCTGGGCATGCTCACGCTCGATACCAAAAGCTACGTCGCCGATATTTCGTTTGGCGCCGAGACGAATACCGATGATGCGGAGGGCGAGGCGGTCCGCACGGTGGCTGTTGCCAACGAGCTCCGCGATCCTGCCTATGCGCGTGAGCAATTGGCCTCCATGCTGGGTCCGCAGATGCAGGTGCCGCCGGCGTTTTCGGCTATCTCGGTCAATGGCGTTCGTGCCTACAAGTCTGCTCGCGAGGGCAATGCGGTGGACCTACCTCCGCGTCCCGTCGAGGTCTATGCCGCCGACCTGATCGCCGTGGGCGGCGAAGGTGATACGTGCGTGTGGACCGTGGCGTTCTCGGTGAGCAAGGGAACCTATATCCGAGCGCTCGCTCGCGACCTGGGCCGCGCCTGCGAGAGCGCCGCGCACATTTCCGCGCTGCGCCGCACGGCCTCCGGTATTGTTTCCGTTGGCGCCTGTCATGCGGTTGAGGAGCTTTCTCCCGAGTCCGCGGCGGGGTTTGCACTGGATCCCATTGCGGCCCTGGGCGCTACGCGTGTTGACTTGCCGGGCAATCTTGCCGACGACCTGCTCTGCGGCCGTCGCATTCCCGTTGAGCATGCGCTTGCCGATTTCTATGCCTCGAAGGCGCCGTTTGCGTTGGTGCTCGATGGGGGACTCAAGGCGCTCGCCCGTATTGAGGGTGGCCGCTTTGTCATGGAGCACGTATTTCCTCAGGCAATCGGCGGTGTTCGATGATGTTGTCCGCTCGCGAGCTCGCGCGTATTTTTTTCGTGGGCGGGTCGGACGAGGCTCGCATCGTTGCTGCCGATGCGTTTGATGAGTTCGAGCACCTGGGTGCCGCATCGATTGCCATCGGTGTGTTCGACGGCGTGCACCGTGGACACCAGGAGCTCATTACGGCGCTTGTCCGTGATGCCCGTGCCCATGGCTGTAAGGCGGTCGTGGTTACCTTCGATCCCGACCCGGACGTTGTGGTGAGCTCTTCGCCCGCTCAAAAATTGATGACGACGGCCGACCGTCTGCATGCCCTGGCTCAAACTGGGGTCGATGCGGTGGTGGCCGTTCCCTTTACGCCTGAGGTTGCGGCGCTTGACCATGTTGATTTTCTCTCGCTGGTGTCGCGTCTGGTCGACATTCGATCGATTCGCGTTGGCAGTGACTTTAGGCTGGGTCGTGGCGGTGCTTCTGGTGTTGCCGAGATGCGCGCCTGGGGTGCCGAGCACGGCGTTGACGTGTACGGTCACGACCTGCTTTGCGAGGGCGGTGAGGCCATTTGCGCCACCCGTATCCGTCATGAGCTCGGACAGGGCCATGTGGAGCTTGCTGCTGAGTTACTCGGGCGCCCGTATATGGTGCGTGGC
The DNA here is from genome assembly GCA_900548495.1 of uncultured Collinsella sp. Classification (GTDB taxonomy): domain Bacteria; phylum Actinomycetota; class Coriobacteriia; order Coriobacteriales; family Coriobacteriaceae; genus Collinsella. The sequence goes on from URKT01000031.1 coordinate 12,956, forward strand.
GGTGTTATTCGCGGCCGTCACGAGGGTTCTGGCATGGGCTTTCCCACGGCAAACCTGCAGGTTCCCGACGGCATTCAGGTGCCTGCCGATGGCGTGTATGAGGGTCTGGTGCTGGTCGATGACACCGTGTGGCCCGCTGCCGTTAACGTCGGACTGCCGCCGACGTATGCCGACGATGCGGCATCTGCACATCTTGAGGCTAACTTAATTGGTTATACGGGCGACCTGTACGGCGCTTCCGTTTCGCTTGCGTTTACGCGCTGGCTGCGTCCCTCGCGTGTGTTCGATTCGCTGGATGAGTTGATCGCGACCGTCGAGGGTAATATCGAGGACATTCGTCATAACTTGGGTGAGCAGGGGGTGAGCATCCGTGATTAGTGATGAGGAAAAAGACCAGGTACGCGCTGCGTCCGACCTCGTTGCCATCGTGCAGGAAACGGTTGAGCTCAAGCCCCGCGGCCATGAGTTTTGGGGCTGCTGCCCCTTCCATGGCGAAAAGACGCCGTCCTTCCACATTATTCCCGCCACGCAGGTGTGGCATTGCTTTGGCTGCGGCGAGGGTGGCGACGTCTTCACCTATATCATGAAGCGCGAGAACCTGAGCTTTCCCGAGTCAATCCGTTATTTGGCCGATCGCGCAGGTATTGAGCTGCACGACACCGGAGATCGCCGCGAGCGCGGTACTAAGCGTGCCCGCATCTACGATCTGTGCGCCGAGACCGCCCAGTTCTACCACACCATGCTTATGCGCGGTAAGGACGGTCGTCCGCGCGAGTACTTTGCCAGCCGCGGCATGGGTGGCGACGTCTGCCGCCGCTACTACCTGGGCTTTGCACCAGGCCGTAACGCGCTGGTGTCGCACCTGTCCCAGGCGGGTTTTACCCCGCAGGAGATGATCGACGCCAATGTTGCCGTGAGCCGCGGGCGCGGGCAGCTTGCCGACCGCTTCTACGACCGTGTGATGTTCCCCATCTTTGACGAGCAGGGTCACAACATTGCCTTTGGCGGTCGCATTATGGGCGACGGCCAGCCTAAGTACCTCAACACCGCCGAGACGAGCGTGTTTCATAAAAAGCGAAACCTCTACGGTTTTAATTGGGCCAAGGAGTTTATCGTCGCGCAGGATACCGCCATCGTGGTGGAGGGCTATACCGATTGCATCGCCTGCTGGGAGGCGGGGATTAAAAACGTTGTCGCCACGCTGGGCACCGCGCTCACGGAGCATCATGTAAAGACGCTCACCCGCTTTGCCAAGCGCATCGTGTATATGTTCGATGGCGATGCCGCGGGCCAGAAGGCCGCCCGCCGCGCGATTCAGTTTATCGAGCAGGATTCGATGGACCTGCGCTGCGTGGTACTGCCCGACGGCAACGACCCTATGGAGTTTATTACGGCGCACGGCGGCCAGGAGCTGCAGGCGCGCATCGACGCGGCCGAGCCGCTCATGGACTTTGTCTACCGTTCGCTGCAGGAGTCGAGCGACATCACCACGCCGGGCGGTCGCGCCAAGGCGCTCGAGGATGCGCTGACGCTCATCTATCCGCTGCGCGATAGCTATATGATCGACACGTACTTTATCCAGATTGCCGACCTGCTGGGTTTGGATCTGGAGACCGTGCGCGCGAGCTCGGGCCGTGTGTTTCGCGATGTCGCCAAGCGCGAGGATGCGGAACGACGTCGTGAGCAGAACTATGAGCGCCAGCGGGCACAGGCTGAGCGGTCCGGTAGCGCGGGCGGTCGGGCGTCGGGTTCTCGCGATGCCGGTCGCGGTGCTTGGGCATCGGGCGCGACGCCGCCGGTGTCCGCGCCGGTCGAAGAAGAGCCGTACGACTACGTCCCGCTCGATGCCTACGATGCCGCGCCCGTGGAGGTTGTCGACGACCTGCCGCCGATCGATGTGCCTGATGGTATGGGCTCTGTTCCTGTGCCTGATGGTTCGGACGCACCGGCTACGGCGGCGCCGATGGTTCTTACCGATCTTGAACGCAAGTCCTTGGCGGGGGAGCGTGAACTGCTGACCATGCTCACGAGCTACCCCGACCTGTTCCGCACGTATGCCGATCGCATCTGCTCCATCGAGTGGGTTGACCCACGTCACGAGTCCATCGCATGGGCCGTTCTGGCAACGCCACCGGGAACCGATCCTGCAGCCTGCATGGATGCGGCGCGCTCGGTGTGTCCCGAGGCGGCAACGCTTGTGAGTGCCGGGCGCATCTCGGCGACGAGCAAGCACCCCACCGAGACGAACATCGTGTTTATGCTCGATACGCTTGAGCTCTACACCATCAAACGCCGCATGCGTGCCGCACAGGCCAAGCTGCGCCAGGACCGTTCGCTCGATGATGAGGCCCGTCGCGCGCTAACCATGCAGGCTGCGCAGGATTCGCAGCGTCAGCGCGAACTGCAAAAGTCAATCGGCGGCGTGGCGGATCCGTTCCGTTTGATTGGCCTGGAGGCCGCAGGCACCGAACAAGCCTAGATGTTGTGGTCAACCAGCGTATTCTCGCCTATATCCAGCCCTCTTTTTGGGTATAGACGTCAATGTGTGTGCTAAAGTATTGAGTCCTGTGGACTATGAAGGGAGAATCTGTGCCAAAAAAGACTGAGAGCACGGGTACTGGGCTGGAATCCTACGTTGCAAAGCTTATGGGCAACGGCTCAAACAGGACTTCGGTAACCGAGGACGAGATTCAGGTCGCCCTGAAGGATATCGATGTTTCTGACGAGCAGCTCACCGCGGTGTATTCCGCGCTGCGCAACAGCGGCATCCAGATTATCTCCGCGAGCGGTAACGACGACGCCCCCATGGACGTCGACGATGACGATAACGATACCGATACCGACGATTTCGATGACGACGACGAGCACGATTCCGGCTCGCTCGACGATCACGAGCTCAAGATGGCCCGTCAGGCCGACGCCGAGATGGGTTCTTCCAAGAGCAAGAAGAAGCGCACCGTGCGCACGTCCCGTTCACGCTCCCGCGTGCGCGGCATCGATGCCTCCACGGTGATGCTGACCGGCGACCCGGTCCGTATGTACCTCAAGGAGATCGGCAAGGTCGACCTGCTGACCGCCTCCGAAGAGGTCGATCTGGCCATGAAGATTGAGGCCGGTCTTGAGGCCACCGAGAAGCTCGAGGCTGCCGAGGCAGGCGAGCTCGAGCTCACGCGTACCGAAATGCGTCGTCTTACGCGCATTGAGAACGTGGGTCTCGAAGCCAAGCAGGCACTCATCAGCGCAAACCTGCGTCTGGTCGTCTCCATCGCCAAGCGCTATGTCGGTCGCGGCATGCTGTTCCTGGACCTTATTCAGGAGGGCAACCTCGGTCTGATCCGCGCCGTCGAGAAGTTCGACTACCAGAAGGGCTTTAAGTTCTCCACGTACGCCACGTGGTGGATCCGTCAGGCTATTACGCGCGCTATCGCCGACCAGGCCCGTACCATCCGTATTCCCGTGCATATGGTCGAGACCATCAACAAACTCGTCCGCGTGCAGCGCCAGCTTCTTCAGGACCTTGGTCGCGACCCGACCCCCGAGGAGATCGGTGCCGAGATGGACATGAGCGCCGACCGCGTCCGCGAGATCCAGAAGATCTCGCAGGAGCCTGTGTCGCTCGAGACCCCCATCGGCGAGGAAGAGGATTCCCAGCTGGGCGACTTCATCGAGGACTCCCAGGCCATCGTTCCGCCCGATGCGGCCAGCTTCTCCATGCTGCAGGAGCAGCTCACCCAGGTGCTCGATTCGCTTGCCGATCGTGAGCGCAAGGTTATCGAGCTGCGCTTTGGCCTTGTCGACGGACATCCCCGTACGCTCGAGGAAGTCGGCCGCGAGTTTGGCGTCACGCGCGAGCGCATCCGCCAGATCGAGTCCAAGACCCTGGCCAAGCTCCGCCACCCGAGCCGCAGCAGCAAGCTCAAGGACTATATCGAAAGCTAGTCAAGCAAGAGGCGCCCTCAAGCACATTCGCTTGGGGGCGCTTTCATGTAGTCGTTGGGGACGTTCTTGAATGACTAGTCGTTTAAGAACGTCCCCAATGACTGGATCGGAAAATTTCTTAAAAAAGTTCTTGCCATGAGCTGATTCGTCCGTATAATAAACTTCGTTGCTTGAGAGCACGCACCTATTCCTCGGTAGCTCAATGGTAGAGCACGCGGCTGTTAACCGCGCTGTTGTAGGTTCGAGTCCTACCCGGGGAGCCAGGTTGTAAAACCCGTCGCTTATGCGGCGGGTTTTTTCTTGCCGCGATCGCCTGGCTCGAACGTTACCGTATCAACATTTCGTGTCGAGGATGTAATCCCGAGGCCCGCCACCTCAACATGGCGCGGTCGTTGTAGAATATTGCAATGATTGCTCCCACGACATGGTGCCGCGAGCACCAGATAAGGAGATTCTTGTGTCTGAGACCATTAACGGCAGCCTGAGCGTCTCGAACGACGTTATTGCCGATATTGCCGGTTATGCCGCGATGACGTGCTATGGCGTTGTCGGTATGGCTGAGCAGCTCCAGGGCGCCGAGAGCGTGCGCCTGCTTGCCGGTCAGCGCCTCCGCAAGGGCGTGCTTGTCTCCGCCGACGAGAACGGCCTTACGGTCGATCTTCACGTCGTGCTCGAGAACGGCGTCAACATGAAGTCCGTCTGCCACAATCTTTCGAGCTCCGTTGCCTTCACCCTGCAGGAGATCGCCCAGATCGATCCCGCCAGCCTTAAGATCGGCATCCATATCGACGCGCTCAAGAGCCGTCTGAACTAGCATCCGAAAACGGAGATTCAAATACCCATGATTGCAAAGACCATTCGCACCTGTTTTCCGATCGCTGCGGCTGCCGTTTCCGACAAGGCCGAGGAGATCAACAAGCTCAACGTCTTCCCCGTACCCGACGGCGACACTGGTACCAACATGTCGCTCACGCTCGCCTCGGTGACCAAGGAGCTCTCCGCCCTTCCTGCCGACGCCGACATGGAAGCCATCGCCGGCGCCATCACCCACGGCTCCCTCATGGGCGCTCGCGGTAACTCCGGCGTTATTACCTCGCAGATTCTTCGCGGCGTGGCCGAGGGCCTTGTCTCTGCCGACGAGCCTATCACGTCCGCCAACATTGCCTTCGCCTTCCGTCGTGCCGTCAAGGTTGCCTTCCAGGCTGTCCGCAAGCCCATCGAGGGCACGATCCTCACGGTCCTGCGCGATGTCTCGACCAAGGCCGATGAGTGCGAGAAGAAGAAGTTCTCGGCCGAGGATGCGCTTGATGCTATCGTCGTCGAGGCGTACCAGTCCGTCGCCCGCACGCCCGACTTGCTGCCCGTCCTCAAAGAGAACGGCGTGGTCGACTCAGGCGCCTTCGGCTTTGCCATCTTCCTGGAGAACTTTGTTGCCGCCGCGCTTGGTCGCAGCACCGTTGTCGAGGATTTCTCCGCTACGTTTGACTCCGCCGGCTCTGCCCGCGATGCCGCTCTTGGCCGTGTTGAGATCGAGGCTAACGACGACTGGGAGGGCTCGGAGTTTCGCTACTGCAACGAGTTCCTCTTTAAGGCTGACGCCCCGTTTGACGAGGACGAGTGCCTTAAGTTCCTAGGCTCCATGGGCGACTGTGAGCTGCTCGTGGGCGCCTATCCCGACTACAAGATCCATGTGCACTCCAACACCCCCAACCTGGTGCTCGAGCACATGCTGCAGCTCGGTCAGATCTATGAGGTCTTTATCCACAACATGGAGATGGAGGCCCACGACCGTACCGCCAAGATCCACGAGGATCAGGAAAAGGCCGCCGAGCCCGCCAAGGCGCTGGGTTTTGTCGCCGTTGCTGCCGGTTCCGGTGAGGCCGACATCCTCAAGTCCCTTGGCGTTGACGTGATCGTCTCGGGTGGCCAGACCATGAACCCCTCGACCGCCGACCTGCTGGGCGCGGTGGACCAGGTCAACGCGACCTCGGTCATCATCCTGCCCAATAACGGCAACATCCGCATGGCTGCCGAGGCCGCAGCCTCTGCCTGCACCGATAAAAAGGTTGCCGTCGTTCCCACCAAGACCGTCCCGCAGGCCTTCTCCGCGCTGTTCGCGGTCCTGCCCGATTCCGAGCTCGAGGATGCTGTTGCCGCTATGGTCGACGCCATCAGCGAGGTCCGCGATGGCGAGGTCACCCGCGCCGTGCGCGACTCCAGTGCCTCCGACGGCTCGCCGATTCACTCCGGTGACGTCATGGGCATCATTGCCGGCTCCATCGATGTGGTCGGCTCTGACGTGAAGCAGGTCACGCTCGATTGCATCAACCGTATGCAGGAGGAAGAGGAGGGTGACGCGCTGACGATTCTGGCCGGCGAGGAACTGTCCGATGAGGCCTTCCAGGAGATCGTCGACGCCATTGAGGAGGCTCAGCCCGATCTGGAGGTCGACGCCCATCGTGGCGAGCAGCCGCTCTATCCCGTGATCTTCTCGATCGAGTAGGCAACTGCCCATGTCCGAGCTGTGCTCCGTGCCGCGCGTCTCGGAGCGCTTTGCCCAGAGCAATGCGCTCGACGAGGATATCGCGCGACTCAAATATGTTTCGGGTAAACGCGAGGAGGCCCTTCGCCGTCTGGGAATTCGGACGGTGGGGGACCTCCTTCTCCATATCCCTCATCGATATCTCGACTTTACGCGCTCCTGGTCCATCGAGATGGCTCCCATCGGTACCGTTTGCACGATTGTCGCCACGGTCGACCGTATCGTCCAAAAGCAGCCGCGTCCGCGCATGCAGGTGACCGAGGTCTCGCTTGTTGACGAGACGGGCGTGCTGCAGGTCGCCTTTTTCCGCCAGCCCTGGATTGCCCAGCAGCTTAAGCAGGGTGACCGCCTGGCCGTGATGGGCAAGGTCGAGTTTGCCTACGGCTTTAAGCAGATGGCCTCGCCGCACTTTGAAAAGCTCGATGACGGGCGTGCTGCGGGCACCATCCTGCCGGTCCATTACGTGAGTGACGGCGTGAGCCAGGCGTGGATGCGCCGCATCGTAAGCGGCGCGATCGAGGTCGTCGGCAATCCCTTTGATCCCATTCCGGCACGCTTACGCGTTAAGCGTCGCCTCATGAGCAATGCCCGCGCTTTGCGCTCGATCCACTTTCCCTCGAGCATGGCTGAGCGCGATATCGCGCGCCGTCGCCTGGCCTACGAGGAGTGCCTCTACCTGCAGCTGGCGCTGCGCCTGCGCAACGACGGCGGCCTGGTCGATGTGGTTCCCTATGCCCACACCGCGGGCGAGCACCTGGCCGCGCTCAAGCAAGCCCTGCCGTTTTCGCTGAGCGACGAGCAGGAGGCCGCGTTCCAGGATATCCTGCGCGATATGTGCGATGGCGGGCACGTGATGAACCGCCTGCTGCTGGGTGATGTCGGTACCGGTAAGACCGCCGTTGCCGCCTGCGCGCTGGCTGTGGCTGCCGATAGCGGCACGCAGGCCTGCGTTATGGCGCCCACGGGCGTGCTGGCGCGCCAATATGCCGATAAGACCGGCCCTCTGCTCTCCCAGGCCGGCATGTCCTGGGCACTTCTGACGGGTGCCACGCCGGCCGCAGAGCGCGAGCGCATCCATGCACAGCTGGAATCGGGCGAGCTTGACGTGCTCTTTGGCACCCACGCGGTTCTTTCGGATTACATTGCGTTCAAGCATCTGTCGCTCGTGGTCATCGATGAACAGCACCGGTTTGGCGTCGGCCAACGCAACGCCCTGCGCGCGAAGGGACCGGGTGCCGATCTGCTCGTTATGACGGCGACGCCCATCCCGCGTACGCTGGCGCTTTCGGTCTACGGCGATCTGGACACGAGCATCATTCGCCATCGGCCCGTCCCTGGTGCTGGCGTGACGACACGCGTGCTCACCGAGTCGAGCCGTGACCTCGCCTATGGCGCCATCCGCGAGGCGCATGAAAAGGGTCAGCAGGCCTACGTGATTTGTCCGCTCGTGGAGCCGAGTGACTCGGCCGATGAGCTGGAAGACGTGCCCGGTATTGCTCGCGACGACGAGGGCCGCGTAACCGTCCCCGTGCCACTGCACGATACGGCAACCGAGCTCGACCGCCTGCGTCTGGCGTTGCCGGGTCTTGCCATCGAGCGCCTTCACGGCCGTATGCCAGCGGGGGAGAAGGATCGGGTCATCGATGCCTTCAAGCGTGGCGAGATCGACGTGCTCGTCTCGACCACGGTGGTCGAGGTGGGCGTCGACGTGCCTAACGCCACCGTTATGGTCATCGAGAACGGTGAGCGCTTTGGCTTGGCGGCCTTGCACCAGCTGCGCGGTCGCGTGGGCCGCGGCAGCGTGTCGGGCACCTGCCTGGTTATGACGCACTCCAAGGGCAACGGCGGCGCATCGGCGGCGCAAGACCGTCTCCAGTCGCTCGAAAAGACCTCGGACGGCTTTACGCTCGCCCAAATGGACCTGCGTTTGCGCCACGAGGGCGAAATCCTGGGGTACCGCCAGCATGGTGGTGTGACCCTGCGCTTTGTCGACCTGGATGCCGACGAGGAGCTGATTGAGTGGGCCCATTTGGACGCGGTCGAGCTCTTGCGGTATGCTTGCACCCTTGACTCCGTGGCGACGCGCCCTCTGCGCGATGCGGTCGCCATGCGATATCGACACATTTTTAAGGAGGTCAGCGGAGGATGAGAATCATCGGCGGCGAATGGCGCGGTCGTAAGATCGAGGAGCCCCGTGGTCGCGATGTCACTCGCCCCACGACCGATCGCGTGCGCGAGGCGTGCGCATCTATGGTCATGTCGGCATTCGATTTCGATTTGGACGAGGTTCGTGTTCTGGACGCCTTTGGCGGCTCCGGTGCCTTAGGGTTAGAGATGCTCTCTCGTGGGGCCCGCTCGCTCACGACGTTTGAGATCGATCGCAACGCCGCGCGGCTCATTACCAAGAATATCGAGTCGCTCTGCCGTGACCGTGCGCGTTGGCGCGTGGTCACGGGCGACATGCTGGCGAGCGCCTCGCGCGGTCGTGTACCGGGCGGCCCCTTTGATCTGGTCCTGCTCGACCCGCCGTATGCCTTTGGTGCCGAGCCGGTCGAGGAATTGCTGCAGAACCTGGCTCAGCAGGGTCTGCTTGCACCTGGTGCTTATGCCCTGTTTGAGCATGCCGCCGCCGATGCGGGCGCGCATCCGGCAGGCTTTGAGACTGTACGCGAGAAGCGCTACGGCATTACCTCGGTCGACCTGCTTCGTTGGGTCGGCGATGACGACGGTGAGGACGATAGTGCCGTCACCGATGCCGACAACAACGATGCAACGACGTTTCAGGAGGACGCCCATGAATGACACCATCAACCGCGTGATCGTCCCGGGCACCTTCGATCCCATCACGTTTGGCCATATCGATGTGATCCGCCGCGCCCGACGCATCTTTCCCAGCGTGATTGTCGCCGTGGCCGAATCGCAGGGTAAAAACGGTGTGGGCACCACGTTTATGCTCGATGAGCGCGTGGCGCTGGCCCGCGAGGCGCTCGGTGATATCGACGGCGTCGAGGTCCTGCCCTTTACCGGCCTCTTGGTCGACTTCGCACGTGAACAGGGGGCAGGTGCCGTGGTCAAGGGCCTGCGCGCCATGACTGACTTTGAGTATGAGCTGCAGCAGGCCGACCTCAACTATCGCCTTGATAGCGAGCTGGAGTCCATCTTTGTCATGAGTGCTCCGCAGTACGGCTACATCTCGAGTTCGGTGGTGCGCCAGATCGCTTCGCTTGGCAGCGACGTGTCGACGTTTGTGCCGCCCAACGTGGTCGAAGCGCTCAAACATCGCTTTTCGTGACGTTTTTTATTGCCTGGTGGCATGTGGTAAACTAACACGATGATATGTTACCTATGAAAGGAGACCGGATGCCGGGCGAGAATTTTCCTGGCGACAGGATCGTGAGTCTTGTCGACGAGCTCGAGGGGCTCATCGAAGAGGCTAAGACGCCGTTCGGCAAGAACGCCCAGATGAAGGTTATCGACGCCGACGTCTTCTTTAACATCCTCGATGAGATCCGCATGAGCTATCCCGAGGAGTGGCAGAAGTCCCGCCGTATCCTCAAAGAGCGTGAGGAGCTTATGGCTTCCGCCGCCGCTCAGGCCGATTCCATCATTGCCGATGCTCAACAGCAGGCGCTCACCATTGCCGGTGAGCAGGAGATCGTCCGCTTAGCCCAGCAGCAGGCCGACGACATCCGCGACCGTGCCCAGCAGTACGAGCGCGAGACGCGCTATGCCGCCGAGGATTACGCCGAGCAGGTCTTTACGCACCTCGAGGAGAACCTTAAGAGCCTGACCGGCACCGTCACCCGTTGCCGTCAGCAGCTCAACGAGGGTGCCGCCCAGCAGAACGGTCAGTGGTAATGGCTGAGTTCCCGAGCGTAACCGTCGATCTTTCCGAGCAGCTCGAGTTTCCCGGAGACTCATATCCGCTGACCGGCAAGGTCGATGTCGCCACCTACACAGTGGGCGAGAAAGAGTACCAGCTGCAGGACGGCATTGCCTACGACGTGGTCTTTACCAACGCCGGTACCGGCGTTCTTCTCTCTGGCATGGTCCGCGCGCACGCCACCGGGGAGTGCGACCGCTGCCTGGAGCCCGCCTCGTTTGATATCGCGGGCGAGATCGAGGAGTTCTACCTCTTTGATGAGCCCGAGGACCCCGAGGCCTACGAAGACGGCTACGAGTTGCTGGGCGAGGATCGCATCGTCGATCTGGGTGAGCCCATCAACGACGCGGTCGTCATGGACACGCCGTTCGTTGTCCTGTGCAAGCCCGATTGCCGCGGCCTTTGCCCCACCTGTGGCATCACTGTCTCTTATACACATCTGACGCTGCCGACGACGGAGAGAGTGTAGATC
>URKT01000032.1 GCA_900548495.1 uncultured Collinsella sp.
ATCTGCGCATGTCTCGTGGGCTCGGAGATGCGTATAAGAGACAGGGGTTCGAATCCCGGCGTTGGGGAAGAAAAAAGCCCGTCACCGCGGGGGTAACGGGCTTCTCAGATTCTGTGGTGCCCCCAGCGGGATTCGAACCCGCGATATCCACCTTGAAAGGGTGGCGTCCTTGGCCGCTAGACGATGGGGACAGCGGGAAAGAGTATAGCAGACTTTTTTATCTGTTCACATATCGTTGGCAGATTGAAAAACCACCACACAGGAGCTGACTTCCTATCCTGATCTTCAAACATCTCAATCTGTAACATCTGGGCGGGCAAATCGGCTCTAGCTGTTACAGATCGAGACAAAAGGCAGGCGTCGGGACGAACATCTCATTCTGTAACAGTAAGACGACTTTTAACGGTCTAGATGTTACAGATTGAGACAAATCGCTGGGATGGGTCAAAACCACCACAAAGGTGCCTGTCCCCTTTGTGGTGGCGGGGCGTTAGGGGAGGAGCTTCATCGCGGCGTCGTGGGCGGCGTGCTCGTAAGCGTCGTCGAGGGGTTTGAGCGGCAGCAGGGCGGTGGTCTGTGCATCGCCACGGCGCTCGAGAGCGTGGGCGATGAGCCAGTCGGCGAGCTCGGGGTTCTTGGGCAGTGCCGGCCCGTGCAGGTACGTGCCGATGACGCCCTTGTAGATGAGACCCTCAAAGCCATCGTCGCCGTTGTTGCCGGTGCCCGTGACGACGGACGTTCCGAGCGGCGTGGCATCGGCGTCCAAAAGGGTGCGGCCGCCGTGGTTCTCAAATCCCACAAAGGGCTCGGGTGCCAGGTCGGTCTTGACGGCGACGTTGCCGATCAGGCGGTCGGAGCCGCGCACGGTTTCGGCGGCAATGACGCCCAGGCCCTCGATGCGATTCTCGCCCATATAGTACGAACGGCCGAGCAGCTGATAGCTGCCGCAGATGGCGAGCAGCGAACCGCCGTCCTCAACATAGGCCGCGACCTTGTCTTTTTGAGCGAACAGCTCGTGTGCCACGGCCAGCTGATCGCGGTCGGAGCCGCCGCCCATCATGACGATGTCGGCGTCGGTGAGATCGAGCGACTCGCCCATACGGACCTCGTCCACGCGCACGGGGATGCCACGCCAGGCGCAGCGGCGCTCGAGGGCAATGACGTTGCCGCCGTCGCCATAGAGGTTGAGGGCATCGGGATACAGGTAGACAATGCGCAGGGGGCGCGAAAGCTCGACCGGCGCAATATCGGTGGGGACAACGCTGCCATCGGCGCGCGTTACGGCGTGGGAGGCGATCGAGCTCGCATCGGTGCCCTTAAGTTCGTCGAGCTCCTTGACCAGCGGCGGGAAGGCCGTGTAGTTGGCGACGGCGTAGAAAGTATCGCCAGCCTCCTCGTCCGCCACGGCGCCGATCGCTTGCTCGATATTCGAGATGATGGCGGCATCGATGCCGGCGTACTTCAGACGTACCTGCATATCGTGTGCACGCGTGCCGCCGGCAAAGGCGACAAGCCCTGGGGTATCGGCGATGCGCTCGAAGTCGACGTCGTAGATCCACGAGACATCGTGGCCGTCGGCGTCGTTGTCGTTCAGGAAGAAGGCGCAGAGTCTGCCGCCTGCCGTTTTAATGGACTGAATCTGGCGATCGAAGCCCACAGGATTTTTGGCCAGGTTTGCCTCGACGGTGCGGCCGGCAATGTTCCAGCGGCCCATGCGTCCGCCGGCGGGGACGTAGGCATCGAGCGTGGGCTGTAGATGCGCCGCGTCCACGCCCAGCTCGCGCGCCGCAAAGAAGGCGGCGGCAACGTTGTAGACCATGTATAGGCCGTTGTAGCGCGTGGCGATGTGCGTTGCGGGTGCGTCGGTATCGGGTCCAAAGTTCAGGTCAAAGCCGTAGCCGTTGCAGGTGAGCTCAACGCCCGTCACACGACGGACCAGCGCGGGACGACTCCAGCCGCACGAAGGGCAATGATAGGCGCCGAGCTGGCCGTACTGCACATAGTCGTACTCCAACGGCGCGTTGCACTGCGAGCAAAAACGCGAGTCGCTAATGCGATCGGACTCGGTGCCTGTGGCACCGTCGATGCCAAAGGCAATGCTCATATTGGGGACGCGTGCGGCGATCGAGGCGCACAGCGGATCGTCGGCGTTATAGATGAGCGTCGTTGCCGGCGAAAGCTCCAGCGCATGGGCGATGACGTCCTGGGTGTGGTCGATCTCGCCGTAGCGGTCCAGCTGGTCGCGGAACAGGTTGAGCAGCACAAAGTAGGTCGGTTTGAGCTTGGGCAGGACACGCACCGTGTAGAGTTCATCGCACTCAAAGACGCCTACGCGCTTGCTGCTGGCGGTTCGCTTAAGGTTGCCGCGGGCCTCGAGCAACGCGCCCACCACGCCCGGCTCCATGTTGTTGCCGGCGCGGTTGCATACCACGGTGGCGCCGCTGGCGGCAACGGCGTCGGCGATGAGGTTGGAGGTGGTGGTCTTACCGTTGGTGCCGGTGATTACCACGCTGCGGTCGACAAGGCCCGCGAGGTCGCTTAGCAGCTCGGGGTCGATCTTCATGGCGATGCGGCCGGGGAGTACGCCACCCTGGCGTTTGAGGACAGAGCGCAGTCCCCAGCGGGCGATATCGCTCGAGGTGCAGGCAAGAGATGAGCGGAGGTTCATGAAACCGTTCCTAACGTAAACGACATGGTCGGGTCGAGTGCGTCACTAAAAACCGTAGCGGCGCGCAAATTCCTGGGCAAGCTGCGATACGTCTTCGCAAGCGTTGGCCCAGGGGGCAAAGTCGGGAGTATCCGAGATGATGCCGTCGGCCTCCCAAACTGCCTGATGCGAAAGGTCCCAGGGGTCGTGCGGTTCGGGCCGGCAGGGAAGGTACGGCGTCTGATACATGGGGTTCAGCAAAAAGAACGCGCCGCCCTCGCAGCGGTTGGCAAACTCGCGCAGCGCGCGTGTCGCCGGGCGCATCTTGTTCGTTTTGAACAGCAAGATCGTGCGGGCGAGCAGGTACCAGGGGGAGTTCTCGAGGGCATCGGCCCCCATCTGCTCCTCGAGCTGGTGGGCCAGGGCAAAAAAGCCGTCCTCGTCTTCCAGGCGAGCGAGGGCGAGTAACACGGTGCCTGCAGCTCGGGTGGGATAGCCTTCCGCCTTAAGAACGCGGCGAGAATAGTTGGCGGCAGCACGGTAGCGAGCGCTCGCCATGCACAGCTGCGAGATGGCCTCGAGCGTGTGGAGCCACCCGATAAACGCTGGCTCGCTTACGGTGAGATCGGCCGCTGTCACACCGTCTGCCAGGACCTTGTTGGTCCAGTAGTGCGGAGCTTCCATATCGAACCCGGGTACGCTTTGCTGCAGGTAATCGGCCGTGGTCGCTTCGAGCTTCAGCAGGTCGCCCAGACAGGCGTCGACGGGCGTGTCCGCCAAAATGATGGCGAGCAGCTGGGCATCGAGGACATACGCATCGATGCGGACGATCTTGAGCAGCTCATCGCGCATATCGTCGAACAGGCGGTTGCGCGTCTGCTCAAATTCCTCGTCGCTGCCCATGTCCTCGATGCGATGGAGTTCGTCGAGCAGGTGGCGGTGGACGCCGGCATAGGACAGCAGCGCTTGGGCATGCTCGGTCTGCGCATACTTATGAGGGTTGACGCTCACGTCGTTATGGACAAGCTCGCGTGCTGCATCGGTGAGTTCGGGGTGCGACGCAACGTAGGCGCACTCCAGGTAGGCGGGAATGTAGACGCTCGGATCCATTAGAGGTCTCCTCCCTTAAACGGCAAGCCCTGCTCGGCCGCCCGCAGGATGCGCTCGTCGATCTGGGAGCGCACGATATCGTTGGTGGCGACCCAGGCGGCAAAGCTGGCGTTGTCGGGGGCGCCCAGGCCCTCCTGCAGTACCGGCGTCGCCTCGGACAGCGCAAGGACAAGCTCGTCGGTGGAGCCTACGCCCACGTTGACGCGGGCATAGACGCCATCGGGAAACTCGGTTTGGAAGTAAAGTGCCTCGGCTGCGTGCGGGCACGAGCGTGCAAGGATGCGCAGGTAATGCTCGGCGCCCTCGTAGTCCAGCTCGCGCCAGGCTGCGCTCATCAGCGCGATGAGCGTCCACGGGTCCAAGTCGCGCTCCGCGTCCTTGGGACGACGGCGTAGCGGCGTGTTAGCGAGATAGGGGACGGAGTGAGCGGAGCGAAAGCGCTTGAGCTCCTCGGCGGGGTATTCGAGCTTTGCCATGGCAAGCATCGCAGTATGGCGGACGCCGGCGGGGTCGTTGGGCGCAAAGTCCAAGCTGCGGTTTGCGGCTTCGAGCGACATGCGGTAGCGGCCGCTAATGAGGGCGCGCGACGCAAGGGCGGCAAGCCAGCGCAGGTAGGGACGGCGGGTCAGGTCGCCTGCGGCCTCACGCTCGTAGGGGTCTTGCGCCGAGGCGATCTTGAGCGCCAGGTCGTGCTCGACTTCATCGCGCTTGGATACCAAGTACTGCACGTACTCCTCGTTGGAATCGGCGGTGAGGGCCGTCAGCATGCGCTGAGCATCCCAGTTGGTCGGATCGAGTGCGGTGGCCTCGCGAAGCATGTTCTCGGCGGCGGTCTCTTCCTGCTCGGCTTGGGCATCGTCGGGGATAAAGGGGATGCGGTAGTCGACGGCCTCGACTACCTTGGCAATGAGGTGCCCGGCGCGGTCGCGATCGTGCACGATGAGCGGCGCGGGGTTGCGGGTGAATTGTTCCATCAGACGCTCTACGGCGGCACCGTCGGTGAGCGGGATATTGTCGCGGCGCAAGGCCTCAAGAACGAGGCGATGGCAATCCTCTTGTATGGGATCGAATGCCATGGGGCCTCCTTTGCTGCGGTTAGGGTTCAAATGTTTCTATATAAGGTTCTAGTTTACCCGCATGTGGCACACCGGGGGTGCCGCACTTGGACTTGCACCTTTGCACCACGAAGACGGATGTCGCACAAATGTCGGCACCTTGGACGACCGAGTGGTATCACGGTGCCGCAAACGGTCGATTTTTGGCGGCGAACGGTGCATATTTTGGAGGGGCGCAGTCCTGCTCGGGGTATGTAGTCAACCTTGATAAAACGTTTGCCCAGCTTGGGACAATAACCGCAACGCAAGAGGTTCCAAGGATAGAAAAAACGTTTCATCATTGGCGGCTTTAGGTGAATAACTGACCAACCAGAACGGTAAAATAGTGTTTGTCTGAGCGTTGAGACGTTTAGACATCGCGCATTGTCATCGCCGGCAACGCGCAAACGGTCCTAACGGAGCCAATCGGGTGCTCCGTTATATACGCAAGTCTAAGAGGGGCTTGTTTAGGAGGCACAGTATGGGACGTTTTACCAATCCTCGCGATCTGTACTTTGGTGAGGGCGCTCGCCACGAGGTGAAGAACCTCAAGGGCAAGAAGGCCATCATCGTTTCTGGCGGCAGCTCTATGCGCCGCGGCGGGTTCTTGCAGGACGTCGAGGCCGACCTCAAAGAGGCCGGCATGGAGGTCAAGCTTTTCGAGGGCGTCGAGTCCGATCCCTCCATCGAGACCGTCATGAAGGGCGCAGCCGCTATGCGCGACTTCGAGCCCGACTGGATCGTTGCTATCGGCGGCGGTTCGCCCATCGATGCTGCTAAGGCCATGTGGGTCTTCTACGAGTACCCCGAGGAGTCCTTCGACAACATCATCCAGCCGTTCAGCTTCCCCGAGCTGCGTCAGAAGGCTCATTTCTGCGCCATCTCCTCTACCTCCGGCACCGCTACCGAGGTCACCGCGTTCTCCGTCATTACCGACTACGCCAAGGGCATCAAGTACCCGCTGGCCGACTTCAACATCACCCCTGATGTCGCCATCGTCGACCCCGAGCTCACCTACACCATGCCCGCCAAGCTGTGCGCTCACACCGGCATGGATGCTCTGACCCACTGCATGGAGGCCTACGTTTCCACCTGCGCCTCTATGTTCACCGACGCCAACGCTCTGCACGGCATCCGCGAGATCGTCGAGTGGCTGCCCAAGTCCTATGCTGGCGACCATGAGGCCCGTCAGCACATGCACGAGGCTCAGTGCATCGCCGGTATCGCCTTCTCTTCGGGCCTGCTCGGCATCGTTCACTCCATGGCTCACAAGACCGGTGCTGCCTTCGAGAACGGCCACATCATCCACGGTGCTGCTAACGCCATGTACCTGGGCAAGGTCATCCAGTGGAACTCCAAGGACCCGCGTGCTGCCGAGCGTTACGCTTACGTGGCCAAGGAGATCCTGCACCTTCCCGGCGAGACCAACGAGGAGCTCATCGCTGCGCTCGTCCAGAAGATCCGCGACCTCAACGACCAGCTCAACATTCCGCAGTCCATCAAGGATTACGCGAATGGTGGCGTGAAGGTCGACGCCGAGAATCCGCAGATGGTTTCCGAGGAGGAGTTCCTCGCCAAGCTGCCCGAGATCGCCGCGAACGCCGAGACCGACGCCTGCACGCCGGAGAACCCGCGTGAGACCAAGGCTGCCGACTTCGAGAAGATCCTCAAGGCCTGCTACTACGACACCGACATCGATTTCTAATCGACTCTTGTTATCGTAACGAGGGGCTCCGCACGTATCCGTACGGAGCCCCTTTCTTTTTACTTATTAGAGAATGGGATAAAAATGGCTGCTATCTTCAATAGCCCCAGCAAGTACATCCAGGGCCCGGACGAGCTGGCCAAGCTTGGCTCCTATGTCGAGCCGCTCGGCGCTAAGGCCCTCGTTATCGTGACGCCTTCGGGCAAGAAGCGCGTCGGCGCCAAGATTGAGGGCGGCTTTGCCAAGGCTAAGGCCGAGCTGCTGTTTGAGGACTTTAACGGCGAATGCTCCAAGGGCGAGGTCGATCGCCTGGTTGCGCTCGCCCGCGACAACGGTTGCGACATCATCGTCGGCGTCGGTGGCGGCAAGATCCTCGACACCGCGAAGGCCGTCGCCTATTACCTGGAGTCCCCGGTTATCATTTGCCCCACCATTGCTTCGACCGATGCACCGTGCTCGGCACTTTCGGTGCTCTACACCGATGACGGCCAGTTCGATAAATATCTCTTCCTTAAGGCAAACCCCAACATTGTCCTGATGGATACGACGGTTATCGCGGCGAGCCCGGTGCGCCTGACGGTTTCCGGTATGGGCGATGCGCTCGCAACCTATTTCGAGGCCCAGGCGACGCACGATGCCGACGGCGGCACCTGCGCTGGCGGCAAGGGCGGCATGGCCGGCCTGGCGCTCGCCAAGCTCTGCTACGAGACGCTTATGGCCGATGGCGTCAAGGCCAAGGTCGCGCTGGAGAAGGGTGCGCTCACGCCCGCCGTCGAGCACATCATCGAGGCCAATACGCTGCTTTCGGGTATTGGCTTTGAGAGCTCGGGCCTCGCTGCGGCCCATGCCATCCACAATGGCCTGACGATGCTGCCCGAGTGCCACAGCATGTATCACGGCGAGAAGGTCGCCTTCGGCACCATCGTCCAGCTGGTACTCGAGGATGCCCCGACCGAGAAGCTCGAGGAAGTCTTGGGCTTCTGCATTGAGCTGGGCCTGCCGGTCACGATGAAGGAACTTGGCGTTGCTGAGCTTACGCGCGAGCAGGCCATGATTGTTGCCGAGGCCGCGTGCGCGCCCGATGACACCATGTGCAACATGCCGTTTGAGGTGACGCCCGAGATGGTTGCAAACGCCATCCTGGGTGCCGACGCACTGGGTCATTATTACCTTATGGATGAGTAAACTAAACTAAGGTAAGGAAGGGGCAAAGCCGACAGATGGCTTTGCCCCTTTTGCTATGGTGCAAAGGGGTAAGGTTACTTTGCACCAATCGTTGTTTGATGAAGGGCGGATTCTCGTATGGCGCTTCCTATGGTTTACGGCGGTCCCGGCCGGTATGTTCAGGGGCCGGGCGAACTGTCGCGTCAAGGCAGGTATTTGTCATGGTTGGGCTGCGCTGCCTATGTCTTGTTTGACCAGGGCACAGAGGATCGGCTGTGCAAGCAGATCGTCGATGGATTTCTGGACGAAGATCTAAGCGAGCCGTTCTTTAAGATTTATGACGGTCCGTGTACGGAAGAGGCCGTTGTCGAAATGGCTAAGGAAGCCCAGGCCGAGTATTGCGACATGGTGGTGGGTATTGGCGGCGGCAAGATGCTCGATATCGCCAAGGCCGTTGCGTTTTATGCCGAGTTGCCGTTGTGCGTATGCCCCACGGCGGCCTCAATGGACGGTCCGTGCAGCGCGATTTCGGTGCTGTATCACGAGGATGGGTCGTTCGACCGCTACCTGATGCTCGAGAAGAATCCAGACCTGGTCGTGGTCGATACCAACGTGGTCGCGGCGGCCCCACTCCGTATGACGGTCGCTGGTATGGGCGATGCGCTGGCAACGTATTTTGAGGCGCGTTCGTGCGCCGCGGCGCACGGCGCCAACGAGCACGGTGGCGCGCCGGGACACTTGGCCTTGGTTGCGGCTCGTGCCTGCTATGACACACTCATGGAGTGCGGCGTCGCTGCCAAGCGCGATCTCAAAAAGGGCCGTACATCGCCGGCAGTTGAGCGCCTGATCGAGTGCAATATTCTGCTCTCGGGTGTTGGCTTTGAGAGCGGTGGCTTGGCGTTGGCGCATGCCATCGCCAACGGGTTGACGATTCTGCCCGAGTGCAAGGCAATGCATGGCGAGGCCGTGGCATTTGGCCTGGTGGTGCAGCTGCGCCTGGAGCGTGCACCCGAGCTTGATCAGGTGCTCGAGTTTTGCCAGCGCGTTGGTCTGCCGACGACGCTCGAGGAGCTGGGCCTTGGCGAGATTTCCGATGCCGATCTGCAGAGTGTTGCAAATGCGGTCTTTAGAAATGAGCGTAATATGGCCAACGAGCAGGCAAAGGTGACCAAACAAAAGCTCGTGCAGTTCATGTGCGAGGCATAGCTTGGCACTTGATTGACCTTGTGCAATCGAGGCGGCGATGGGCCATGGGCTATTTGCCGCAAAGATGCGCCGCGTGTAATTTGCCCGAGGCGTGGGCCGATGGCGTATCATTATCTCTTGCTTGTTTGCACTGCTCAGGGAGGGGCCGCGCATGGCGCAGGAACACGATCTGTTTGATGACATTATCGAGATCAGCAAGGGTTTCGACTTTCTTAAAAACCCGCTTGGCGGTGTGACCGATGCACTCGATCCGTCGGCACCGCAGTGGAATCCTGCCGACTACAAGGAGCGTCCGCGCGGTAACACCATTCCGTGCCTGACCTGCAAAAACGAAAAGAGCGGCTGCACCGCGTGCATGGACGTGTGCCCGGTCAACGCTATCGAGGTCGAGGAAGACTCCATCGAGATCCTCGACTCCTGTCGCAAGTGCGGCCTGTGCGTCGCTGCCTGTCCGACCGAGGCGATCATCTCGCCGCGCCTGGCGCCCAAAAACCTGTATGACGATATCGTCTCTGCTGCTACGAGCCACGAGACCGCCTACGTCACCTGCACGCGCGCCCTCAAGCGCATGCCGCGCGAAAACGAGGTCGTCGTTGCCTGCGTGGGCGATATTACGGCCGAGACCTGGTTCTCGGTACTGGCGGACTATCCCAACGTGAGTGTGTACCTGCCGTTGGGTGTGTGCGACAAATGCCGCAACACCGGCGGTGAGGACATTCTGGGCGAGGCGATTGCGAAGGCCGAGGAGTGGTCTGGCACGGGTATGGGCTTGGAGGTCGACCCCAAGAGCCTCAAGTGCCATAAGCTTCGCGAGTACGAACGCAAGGAGTACATGGAAAAGATTGCCCGCACCACGGGCCTGACGGTGACCAAACTCAATCCGGCGACGGCGGCGCTGGCCTCGGTGACGCAAAAGCTCAAGGCCCATCGCCATCAGATTACCCAGCTGGAGCGCACGCTCAACACCATGTGCGGCACCACGACGACTAAGCGTCGCCGTTCGCTCACGCACGGGCGCCAACTGGTGCTCTCAACGTTGCAAAACCACCCCGAGCTTGCCCAGAACATGCAGGTGAGCACGCCGGAGTGCGATTTTGACAAGTGTACGTCGTGCGGCGAGTGCGTCAATGTATGCCCCACGTTCGCCTGCGATTTGGTGGGAAGCGGCCGCTTTGCGTTGGAGTCGACGTATTGCTTGGGCTGCGGTGCCTGCGTCAAGGTGTGCCCCGAGCATGCGCTCAAGTTGGTTGAGCATGACGCGTCCAATCTGGTCGTTGTCGACCCCGAGGCCGAGGAAAAGGCCGCTCAGAAGGCCAAGGCCCACGAAGAGGCCCAGAAGGCCAAGGCCGAGGCAAAGGCCAAGCTTGACAAGATGCTCGACCAGGTGGAGAAGCTCGCGGACTAGTCAGCGAGCTCTATCTCTGCTTCATTTGCGCCGCCGCGGTGTCCGGATTCGCCCGGATGCTGCGGCGGCGCTATACTTATACGGTTTGAAGTACCTGTACCAAAAGGAGCTGTCGTGTCCCTTTCCATCGGTATCGTGGGCCTGCCCAACGTGGGCAAGTCGACGCTGTTCACCGCGCTTACCAAAAAGACCGGCCTTGCCGCCAACTACCCGTTTGCCACGATCGACCCCAACGTGGGTATCGTCGACGTGCCCGATAGCCGCTTGCAAAAGCTTGCCGACATCGTTAACCCGGGCCGCATTGTGCCGGCGACGGTCGAGTTCGTCGACATCGCAGGTCTGGTGAAGGGCGCTAACGAGGGCGAGGGTCTGGGCAACCAGTTCCTGGCAAACATCCGCGAGACCGATGCCATCTGCGAGGTCGTGCGCTACTTTAAGGACCCCAACGTCATGCGTGAGGTGGGCCGCACGGGCGAGTTCGTCGATCCCGCCGGCGATGCCGACACCATCATGACCGAGCTCATCCTGGCCGACATGGGCACGCTCGAGAAGCAGCTGCCCAAGCTCGAGAAGGAGGCCAAGCGCGACAAGGAGCTCATGCCCAAGTTCGAGGTCGCTAAGCGCCTGCTTGCCTGGCTCAACGAGGGCAAGCGCGCCGCATCCATGGAGATGACCGATGAGGAGCGTGCCGCCGCCAAGGGCCTGTTCCTGCTCACCATGAAGCCCATCCTGTATGTGGCCAACGTGGACGAGGATATGCTCAACGACGATCTGGCGCCCATCGATGGTGTCAAGCCGCTGCCCATCTGCGCCAAGATCGAGGCCGAGCTTTCCGAGCTCGATCCCGAGGACGCTGCCGACTACCTGGAGAGCCTGGGCCTGGAGCAGCCCGGTCTGGACGTGCTCGCGCAGGCGGCCTATAAGCTGCTCGGCCTGCAGTCGTTCTTTACGGCCGGCGAGATGGAGGTCAAGGCCTGGACGGTTCGTCAGGGCGCGACCGCCCCGCAGGCCGCCGGCGTCATCCATACCGACTTTGAGCGCGGCTTTATTAAGGCCGAGGTCATTGGCTACGACGACTACATCGAGCTCGGCGGCGAGCAGGGCGCCAAGGCCGCCGGCAAGCTGCGTATTGAGGGCAAGGACTATGTCATGGCCGATGGCGACGTCGTGCACTTCCGCTTTAACGTGTAAGGGCGACGCGCATGTTCAAATACGGCAAAAAAGCTGGCTACATGGGTATCGCGCTGCTCGTGTTTGCGGTGATTCCGCTGGTGGTTGCAGCGTTTGTTATCCCCAACATTGGTCCCGAGGTGGCAACAAAGTTTAACGCAGCAGGCGAGGTGACGCGTTGGGGCAAGAGCTACGAGCTGCTGGCGCTGCCGGTGCTCAACCTGCTGCTCGGCGTGGCGACGTATTTTACCGCCGGTCGTCAAGCAAAGAACAATGATGACTCCGCCGCCATGGCGCGCATCGTGTGCGAGCGCTACCTGCGCAACGGTTGCATCACGGGTGTGTTCCTCAACGTGATCAACGTTTACTTTATGTACTCGGCGATTACCGGAACGGGCTTTGGCTTTGGTTTCTAGCTTGTCCTTCTAGGCAACGAGCCTGCACGCATATTCAATGGCTGCTGCGAGGCCGCCGCTCGACCGTGGTTGAAAGACTACATCGGCGGCGGCCTCGTTTTCGTATCCGGCGCCGCGAAGGGCGAGTGCTATGCCGGCTTCTAAAAGGAGCGGCAGGCCGCGTTGGCTGGTTGCGATTACGGCAACCTGATTGAGCGAGCAGCCGTGCGTTTGGCATTGAATGGCAAGTTCACCTTGCGCCGGGCAAGGGGCCAGAACGGCGGCGACGCGACTTGATAGCAATGCAAATGCTGTGCGCTCATCGGGCGAAAGGCATTCAGCTTCAACGACGACGAGCTTGGGCGGCGCGCTGTTTGTGCGAAGCGTGGCTCGGTACATGCGGACCGAAGAACCCGACATAGAAAACTCCTGTGTATTCGGCAAAACGTAAACTATAGTTTACGTTTTTGTTTTGCTCCATTTCAAACTCGGCTGCATGGACGAACGTGCGAAACAGATTCTTGGCAGGCGGGTCGAAGAGACACGCAGGGACCTTGGTATCTCCAAGGTTGATTTTTGTGTGGCGGCAGGAATCAGCCGACCCTACCTCGACCGAATCGAAGATGGGACGGCAAATTTCACGCTCAAGGTTCTATTTAAGATCGCACCCGCACTCGGCATGACGGTGTCAGAGCTTCTCGAGGGTATCGAATAGGGCGTTCCTCGCTGCTAATTGACGCTCTTTGGGCGGGTCCCCCTGGTTTCGATGTGCAAAATCGCGAGTATTCAGCACTTGTTCAGCCGTAGATGGTAGCTCGAGCGGCTGGCTTTGCCTTTTTGACAGTAGTTAATCCACACGCTTAATAAAAATGTGGAATAAATATTTACTAGACGGCCTCTTCGCCCTAATAGTTCGTCTAACAATCGGCCGATTCTATGTCTCCGGCGGAGAAATTGCAGAATACTCCGATTTTTGCACGGCCCGAGGGGGACCACCTGTCGTTTGAGGCTGCGATAAGTGGAACTGCCTTAGGGATTACGCCATCGGGATGCGGTCGTGGTTGACTTGGCTGTAGAACAGGCGCTGGATCTCGGCCGCATCGCGTGACTGGCCGAGTGCCCACATGGTCTTGGCCACGAGCGTCTCGGTGGTCATGTCGTCGCCGCGCAGAATGCCCGGATGATTGGCGTAAGCACGGCCGACCTCATAAATGCCCAGATCGAGGCCCTCTTCGGGGACCTGCGTGGTCATAACGACGGTGCGACCCGAATCGACCCAGCGGAAAATTGCCTCTTGGAACGACTCGCCCGACTCGCCAAACTCGGGAATACCGCCAATGCCAAAGGTCTCCAGAATCACGGCGTCGTAGCTATCGGCAAGGGCGTCGAGGATGCCCGGGTTTACGCCGGGCGTAAGCTTGAGTACAAATACGCGCGGGTCGATGCTGTCGTAGAAACGCACCGGGTTTTCGCCCTGATGAGTGCCGTGGAGCCCGTTGCGCACAATGCGGTCGTTGCGGATGTAGGCAATGGGCGGATAGTTGACGCTAATGAACGCGTTAAAGCTCATGGTGCGCTGCTTGCGGGCGCGCGTGCCGGCAATGGCGACGCCGCCAAACACGATCGACACATCGTGCGAATGCTCGTCGAGCGCATAGAGCAGGCTCTGGTACAGATTAAGTTTGGCATCAGTAAAAGGGTTGCCCATGGGCTTTTGCGAGCCGGTGAGCACGATGGGTTTGGGGCTGTCCTGAATCAGATAGGAAAGTGCTGCTGCGGTGTAGCTCATAGTGTCCGTGCCGTGTAGGATCACAAAGCCGTCGTGATCGGCATAGCCTTCGACGATGACATCGCGGATGCGCATCCAGTCGCTCGGGCGCATATTGGTGCTGTCGATGTTCATGGGCTGCACGACGTCGAGCTCGCAGAGCCCCGAGATCTCGGGGACGCTCTGGGCGAGCTCCTCACCGGTCAGGGCGGGGGAGAGGCCGTTGCCGTCCTCGGTCGATGCGATGGTGCCGCCCGTGGCGATGAGAAGGATGCGCTTCATGCTGGTATTCCTATCGTATTTGCCGCCGCAGGGGCGGAATCGTTCGGCAGTATTGTGGCACAGGGCGGTGAATGTTCAAACGTATTACATCATCTGCAACGTTTGGTAACACTTCAATTGCCGTCAAATAGGGGGCCAGGTCGTGCGTTTGCCGTGCGCTGATGGCTGTGAGCGACGAGAAACCCCATATAACGTGTACACTATGGAAGTTATTCTCGTTCATTCATGCGGGTGGGCACCGGCTCCCCGCCAACAAGAGGGGGAACCATGGATCAAAAGGCTTCCGCAAAGGTCCTCGTACTCGACTTTGGTGCGCAGTACGGTCAGCTCATTGCCCGTCGCGTCCGCGACCTCAACGTGTATTCCGAGATTGTCCCCTGCGACATCTCGGCTGACGAGATTCGCGAGATGAACGCCTCTGCGCTCATCCTTTCTGGCGGCCCGGCCTCCGTGTACGCCGAGGACGCTCCGTCTATCGATCCTGCCATCTTTGACCTGGGCCTTCCCGTCCTGGGCTTCTGCTACGGCCATCAGATCACGGCCGTGACGCTCGGCGGCAAGGTCGGCCACTCCGAGGTGGGCGAGTACGGTCGCGCCACCATCACGCGCACGGCCGGCGCCAAGCTCTTTAACTCCACGCCCATGGAGCAGACTGTGTGGATGAGCCACCGCGACGCCGTGTCCGAGGTACCCGAGGGCTTTACCGTTACCGCCAGCACCGACGTGTGCCCGGTTGCCGCCATGGAGTGCGTCGAGCGCAAGATCTTCACCACGCAGTTCCACCCCGAGGTCAAGCACTCCGAGTATGGTCAGCAGCTGCTGAGCAACTTCCTGTTTGAGATCTGCGGCCTGGAGCCCAACTGGAGCATGGACAACTTGGTCGAGACCATGACGGCCGAGTTCCGCGAGAAGGTCGGCAACGACCGCGTGATTCTGGCCCTGTCCGGCGGCGTCGACTCCTCCGTCGTGGCCGCGCTGGGCGCCCGCGCCGTGGGCAAGCAGATGACGTGCGTGTTCATCAACCACGGCCTGCTGCGTAAGGGCGAGCCCGAGCAGGTGGAGGAGGTCTTCACCAAGCAGTTTGACGTCGACTTTATTCACGTCCACGCCGAGGACCGTTATGCCGAGCTTCTGGCCGGCGTGACCGAGCCCGAGGAGAAGCGCCGCATCATCGGTACGCAGTTCTGGAAAGAGTTCTTCGCCGTGGCGCAGCAGCTCGAGACCGATGGCAAGCCGGTCAAGTACCTGGCTCAGGGCACCATCTACCCCGACATCATCGAGTCCGGCGCTCGCAAGACGGGCGGCAAGACGGCCACCATCAAGAGCCATCACAATCTGATCCCGTTCCCCGAGGGCGTGCACTTCGACCTTATCGAGCCGCTCGATCACTTCTTTAAGGACGAGGTCCGCGCGCTTGGTCTGGCGCTGGGCCTGCCGGGTCACATCGTGTTTCGCCAGCCTTTCCCGGGCCCGGGTCTGGCCATCCGCATCATCGGTGCGGTCGACAAGGAGAAGCTCGAGATCCTCAAGAACGCCGACGCCATCGTGCGCGAGGAGCTCGACGCCTACAATCAGCGTCTGTTTGAGCAGACCGGCGAGCGCAACTCCGAGCACAGCTGCTGGCAGTACTTTGCGGTTTTGCCCGACATTAAGTCCGTCGGCGTTATGGGCGACGAGCGCACCTATCAGCGCCCGATCATCCTGCGTGCCGTCGAGTCCAGCGATGCCATGACCGCCGACTGGGCCAAACTGCCCTACGACGTGCTGGCCCGCATCTCCGGCCGCATCGTTGCCGAGGTTCCCGGCGCCAACCGCGTGTGCTACGACATCACGTCCAAGCCGCCCGCGACCATCGAGTGGGAGTAGGTTGACAGGGTTCTGACCTGCACTTTTGAGTGCCGCACTGTGCCGCTGAGTTTCGTTTCGTACGATAGTCACGGCAAAGCCACCAGCGACATTGGTGAGTAAATACGATAATCTGGCCTCCGTTCCCGTGCTGGGACGGAGGCTTTTTCTTTGCCGTTTTACTCCCTTTCACCTGCGATTTCGCCATTTACTCCCCGTGTTTCAAGACAGCAAGGTACGGTGCGGCATTCGGAGGAATGGGAGTAAGGATTTATCCCAAGTGAGTAGGCGCTCGATTTTTGTCCCCGAGGGCCAAACGGGGCTGTTTCGGGCTCCGTGAAACTCAAATCGAACTCAATCGGCCTTTCGGCAGTCTCCGCACGGCGTTTCCCCAGGTGGTTAATGGGGAGTAAAGAATCTCACCGCGTCAAGGAAAGCGGGAGTAATCAGGGGAAATGCCACGGGGTACCGCCGTGTGCCGCCATGTAAGCCACCGCATCATTTACTCCCCAGGTGCGCCGAGAATGCCTTTGCATGCAATGGGGAGTAAAAACTCAGCATACGCAGGTGCGAGCGGCGCTCACCGCCTAGCTTGGCGTCCTGATTCGGTTGCGTTGATTGAGAAATGCGGAGAGCCGCTACAGCGAGGCTTTCCAGTCCTCGTACTCGTCGGCGTCGATCTCGCCGTTCTCGAGCTGCGCGCGCTTCTCGGCCCATAGCTTGATCGCCGTCGCCGCTTTGGCCGCGTGCGGAGCCTTGGCGTTCAGGGAGAGGCCCAGCCCGTCGCCTGCGGGCACGATGCCGAAGGAGTCCTCGAGCCGAACGAGCAGTGACATGAGGTCGCCCGCGGTCTCGACGCCGTAATCCTTGAGGGCGCTGACGGACACGCCGAGCGTTGCGGCGATGGACTCGAGCAGCTCGGGCCTCACGGCGCGGATGCCGCTCTCGTAGTGGCGCACGGCCCCCTCGGTCAGCCCGACGGACTCGGCGAGCTGCGCCTGCGTCATGCCGCGCAACTTGCGGTACCGCCTTATGTTCTCGCCTACGGACATGCGTCCTCCTCCTGGAATCACGTACCAGCACATCTTACCAGCGTACGCAAATGTACGCAATTCTATTGACAGTACAGATACGTACGTTTACTCTGAATCTGTAAACCGTACGTATATGTACGCTATTGATAGGAGGAGCCATGGACGAGAAGGTGGCAAAGACGCCGAGGCCGCACATGCTGGACGCCGACGAGGTCGCGGAGCTGCTGAGGATCAAGAAAGGCAGCGCCTACGAGGTGATCAGGAAGATAAACGCCGAGCAGGAGGCGCGCGGGCGCGTGGTTATCCGCGGACGCGTTCGAAGCGACGTCTTCGACGCCCTGTACTTCCCGGAGGTGGACTGACATGCCCGTGTACAAGGACGACAACAACGGCACGTTCTACGTGCAGTGCTACTACCGCGACGCCCGCGGCTCGAAGCGCCACAAGACGAAGCGCGGCTTCTCCTCCGAGGTGGAGGCCGCAGTGTGGGAGGGCCAGTTCAAGAGCCTTAACGGCGGGGCCATGGACATGACGTTCTCCGAGTTCGTCGAGGTGTACGCCTCCGAGGTGAAGCCGCGCATACGCGAGCACACGTGGATCACCAAGGAGTACATCATCAACGACAAGCTCGTGCCGTTCTTCGGGGACATGCGCATGTGCGACGTGAGACCGATCGACGTCATCAGGTGGCAGAACGAGCTCACCGAGCACCGGGACGCCGACGGGAAGCCCTGGGCGCCGACGTACCTGCGCACGGTGAACAACCAGCTCAACGCCATCTTCAACCACGCCGAGCGCTACTACGGCCTTGCCGACAACCCGGTGCGCAGGGTCGACAAGATAGGCTCGAAGAAGGGCGGCGAGATGCAGTTCTGGACCAAGGACGAGTACCTGAGGTTCAGCGAGGCGGTCATGGACAAGCCGCTGTCGTTCCACGCCTTCGAGCTGCTGTACTGGACGGGCATACGCTGCGGCGAGCTCCTGGCGCTCACGCCGTCCGACTTCATGCTGGATAGCTCGCGGCTGCGCATCAACAAGTCGTACCAGAGCCTCCACGGCGTGGACACCGTGACCGACCCCAAGACGCCCAAGTCCGTGCGCACGATCGTCATGCCCGCCTTCCTTCGCGACGAGATGGCGGACTTCATCGAGATGCGCGACGATGTCGCCCCCGACGAGCGCCTGTTCGCCGTGACCAAGCACTTCCTGGCCCACGAGATGGAGCGCGGGTGCAAAGCGTCGGGCGTGAAGCGCATCCGCATACACGACATACGCCACAGCCACGTGAGCCTGCTGATCGAGATGGGCTTCTCCGCGCTGGCCATCGCCGAGCGCATGGGCCACGAGGCGGTGGACATCACCTACCGCTACGCGCACCTGTTCCCCACGAAGCAGGACGAGATGGCCGCCGCGCTCGATGGAGCGAGGGGGTAAGCAAGATGCCGTGCGAGAACAGCGCCCGCAAGCGCAGCAAGACGATGGCGTTTCGCTGCACGCCCGAGGAGCACAAGCTCATATGCGAGATGGCAGCCTGGAGCGGCATGAGCAGGCAGGACTACATCATCGCCAAGCTCACCGATACCCAGGTCGAAGTGAGGCCCTCTGTAAGCGTGCAGAAGGCGTTGAAGGACTCGATGGCGGAGTTGTCCAAGGAGGTCCGGCTGGCGGCCTCCTACGGCGAGCTGAGCGAGTCCCTGCAGCAGAGGATCGAGCTCGTGATGAGGTTCTTCCTGGTGCTCGGCGAGGTGGTTGAGGCACCAGTGACGGAAGCGCCACCGCAAACCTCGCATTTGGAAGAGCCGACAACATCCGTCATGGATGCGGGCTCCGACACCGCAAGCATCTTCGAGATGGGGCGCATGTAAGGTTTAACGCCAGACCTCCAACGCCTTGTCCGCAAGCCATTCGGCGCGCTCTGCGATATCGCCCTCGCCCCAAGACTCCTTCTCCAGGGCGCCGGCCATGGTCGCAAGGCCGGCGGCGCAGAGGGCAAGACCGTCCTTGTATCCCTTTCCCTGCTTCTTGGTGGGCCAATCGGCATCGCGGATGGAGGCGTTGAGCGAATGCGTGATGATGGCGAGGTTGCCGAGCGTGAGGAGCTTCCTGTCCCTTCGCGTGGCAGCCTCATCGTCGAGGGCTCCCCATTTGTTGCGCCACTTCTTGGGCATCATGTGCTCGAGGGTGTACTGGTTGAACCCGAGCAGGGCCGTGCTGCTCATGCCCGGACGAATGGCGCTTTCCAACAGATAGAGGACGCCCTTGGACTGGAGGTTGTACAGACACGATTCCTCGAACGCCGCTCGAACCTCGGCGTCGCCGGGCATGTACGTCGTCGCCTCTTCGTTGGCTTCGAGAGCCTTCCTCAGGGCCTCCGCGTCCTTCACCTCGTTCAGGATCAGCGAGGTGAACAGCCTGTTGTAGTTCTTCGTGGTCGCCTGAACCAGCGTTCGGCGGACGATGTAGCTCTCAAGCAGGGCGAAGACCTCGGATTCCTCGCCCGAAGACTCCGCGTTCTTGCGAACGTAGAGCACGTACGGGATGAGCGTCGAGTTCTTGAGGCCGAATATCAGCACGTTCAGGCGCTCGACGCCGGGAGCGGAGGGGATGTCCGCGTCGCAGTAGCCGGGGTCGAACGCGGACTCGAACACCTCGGCATACGCCTTCATGCTGTCGAGGATCTCGTCCTTGTCTCCGTTGCAGTACCTGCCGATGAAGTCCTTGTAGGACTGGAAGAGGTTGGACGTGCGCGAATAGAAGAGCTTGTCCTCGGTCGTGACGCCGCGCTTCTTGTCCTGAACCAGGATCTGGAGGAACGCGTCGAAGAACAGGTCGACGAGCGTGCGCTTGATGCGCCCGGTAACGACCTCCTGCTCCCAATACTCCCTCTTCTCCGCCGTGGGCTCGAAGACGTCCTCCCAGCACTCCTTGAACGCCTGCTCGTTCTCGCGGTTGAAGAAGTAGTTCTTGAGGAGCTCCGCCGTCGTCAGGCGCACCCCGAGCGAGTTGATGGTGTCGAATATCTGCTGCTCGTCCTCGCCCTCGGTGAGGTCGATGCAGACGAACTGGACGTTCGACTTGATCGTGTTCCTGTCGACCTTCTCTGGGTCGATGTTCTTGAGGAAGTAGTTGTAGGCAAGGGCGATGGACGAGGAGCCCTCGACAGGCTCGCAGCCCGTGGCGCTGACGACCTTCTCGAAATCCTGCCGGTCGTACTTGCCATGTCTCAAGGCGACTTCGCCGGTCTCCAGGACGAAATCTCGCTCGAACAGCCTATCGGCGTCGATTCTCGCGCAGAGCGCCTTGAAAAAGATGACCATGGTCGTGAGGCGCTGCTGGCCGTCGATGACTGTGCGAACCTCGGACACCTCGGACCAAGTGTTGCCGGAGGAGGCCTGCTTCAGGATGATCGAGCCCAGGAAATAGGGCCGCTTCGAGGCCGTGACGAACTCCATGTCGCCGAGGAAGCGCTCCCATTGCTCTTCTCCCCAGACGTACGCCCTTTGGTAGAAAGGTATTTCGAGCAGGCGCGATCCGTTGAACACGCCGCTTATCGTAGATTTTCCTGCATCCATCCTTAAAGCCCTATCTTTCCTTCGCAGTTGTTACTTATGAGCCAATATCGTCAGTGCGCCGTTCGGCCTCTTAGTATTCCAGGCTCTTGGCATCTTCTCCCAGCAGGCGCTCGAAGACGATACGCAGGTCCTCGTCATCGAGGTAGCCGCCCTCAAGGCAGCCGCGGTCGATGGCGTCGAGCATCGTCTGCTCCTTCTCCTTCAAGCGGTCGTAGATCACGGCGTCGAGGGATAGCTCCCTGCCGTCGCGCATGAACTTCTCGCGCATGAAGTAGTAGCGCGTCTTCTGGTCGTCGGGCAGGCCCAGACGGTGTATGCGGTCCTTTGACTGCAGCAGGTGCACCAAGTTGTAGCTGTACTCGAAATACACCGCGTCGTGGCAGACGCTGTGCAGAGAGACCGACTCGGCAAGCGTCTGCGGGTTGGTCACGAGCACCCTGAAGCGCCCCGCGCGGAAGTCGTCCAGAATCTCGCGTCTCTCTTCCTGTGGCGTGGCGCCGTAGATCGCCTCTGCCGGAATCCCCATGGCGGCGAGGTCGCGGCGGAGGTTGCTGATGCTGCGTACGAAGATGCACCATACTATGACGGGGCGGCCTTCGGCGACGATGCGCTCCACGAGCCGCTCGCACGCCACGAGCTTCGAGCTCGGGCGGCTTCGCTCGATGGCCTCGTAGAACGTCTGCGAGAAGTCGACGTAGTCGATATCCGAGTAGTCATCGCCGACCTGGTCGAGCACGTACTCGAGGTCGCCTGGGTCCACTGCAGAGCAGAGCATCTCGGGGTCGCTCTCGAGCTGCAGGGTGCGTATGATCCTCGCGAGCGCGTTGGGGCAAGACGCGTACAGGACTCGCAGCAATGTGTCCTCATCGGGCGTCGCCTCGACCTCCACGATCTCGTCGGGCTCTGGGCGCGGCACGCCGAGCTCGTCCTTGTTCGTTCGGCAGAAGAAGGGCGCCAGGCTGTCGTTGAGGCTTGCCTGGAGGTCCGCATCGGGCGCGCGGAGCTCGCCCGGCTCGTAGCCGAAGAACGTGTCGTAGTCCTCGGGGTACAGGATGTGCAGCAGGTTGTAGATGTCCTGGTAGGTGTTCGGGATGGGCGTTCCCGTAAGGGCGATCACGAACTTAGCGCCGTCGGCCGCCTCGAGCGCGGCTTCCGCGCGCCTGCCGCCGATGGCCTTCACCCGGTGCACCTCGTCGAAGACGAGCAGGGTCTGGTCGGGGATGATGGCGTGCAGCTCCCGCACGTAGCCCGAGAGCGACTCGTAGTTGAACGTGAGCAGGTTGCACGCGCCGCTGTCGAGCGACAGCGCGTTTCGCCTGCGCTCGGTCGACATCGCCGCTATGGCGGGGTCTCCCAGCGAGAAGCAACGCAGCGGCAGCTTATCCCCGAAGGTGGCGACCCACTCCTTCTCCCACGACTCGAAGCCGTTCTTGGGGCAAACCACCACGATGCGCCGCGCGAGCCCCAAATGGCGAAGGTAGGCGAACACGCCGAGCACCGTCGCGGTCTTGCCGGCGCCGGGCACCGAGAAGTCGGCCGCGCGCCCAACCGTCGCCATGAAGAAGGCGTCGAGCATCTGCCGGTCGCGCAGGGGACGCACCATCGACGCGTTCACCACGTCGCGGAACTCCCGGAAGCGCGGCCCCAGCTGGGTGTCGTCGGCGATGCCCTCGGCGGTCTGCGCCTTGATGGCCAACCCCACCTCGGAGCGCTCGCGGATGTAGGTCTCGCCGGCGTTCACGAAGGCGCCGAAGCTCGGGTCAACCGCGATCTCGACGCCGTGGCCGTCGGCCTCCATGATCGCCTCGAGCATGTCCTGGCACTCGCGAAGGCCCATGCCGCCGTCGAGTAGGATGCGGTCGCGATCGGTGCCGTCGACGGCGCTCGCCGGGTAGTACAGCCAGGCGCGCCATGCGGCCGAGGCCATGAACGAGGCGATGTCTTGCCCCTCGATGCGCAGGTACATGCCGGGGCGCGCCTCGTCGTAGCAGACGACGGCCCTAGGCGCGCTCATCGATCTCACCGATCAGCTCTTCCACCTTGTCGGCGACGGCAACGAGGTTGCGGCGCACCTTCTCGAGCTCGTCGGGTCCCAGCACGTCGAGCATCTCGGGAAGGATCTTCTCGAGCTCGGAGAGGCAGTCGGCGGATTTCTTGGCGGGCGTGTCCATGAGCTTGACGCGGCGCACGGTCTCCCTTGCGCGGTCGCCTGCGCGCTTGAAGCCGTCGACGAGGTTGCCGTCCGAGCGCAGCTCGCTCACCTTCTCGCGCGTGAGGGCGTCGGGACCCATCTTCTCGAGGAGCTCGGACATGGCCTGCAGCTCGGCGGCCTTGAAGTCGGCCTCCGCATCCGTGCCTGCCACGCTGCCGAAGTCTCTCACGTATCGGGTGATGTCGCCCTCGGGCTGCACCACCATGTTGGCGAACATGAGCCGTTTGACAAGCTGTTTGTCGCGCCTGTTGTCGTACTTCTTCAGCACGCGGCTGAACTCGCCCAAGGGGCCATCGACCTTGAGGGCGCGGGCGAGGTGGTGTGCGGTCGCACAGCAACGTCTTGAGAATGAAAGTCGGGTATTGTCGGTCGAAGGACTCTATGAAGCCTTCGACCGAGATGTCGTGGGTTGGCTCGGTCACGGGCTATTGTCCCTTCTTCGCGAGCTCTTCGATCATGCACGTGCGCACGAAGGCGGAGAAGCTCATGCCCCGGAGGGCCGCCTCCTCCTTCGCCGCGTCACGCAGGGTGTCGGGGATGCGTAGGGTCACGGATACCTGATTACCGTTCACCAGGAAGCTCCTGATCTCGGTCTCGTCGGGGTTGCCCTTGATGAGCTCCTTGTAGCCGTCAGACATTTGCGCCTCTATCCCTCGAAATGCAATACAAATGCGTTTTCAGCATTATAACGCAGCAGTACTGGGAATGCGGGGGCAGCCGATGTCCAGGCTATTTATGAGCATGGACGGTGAGGGACGGTGAGGGAAGCCCCGGCTGGGCCTAGATGGTCGCTTTTGTTCGGGTTCTCATCTCTTGGTTTTCGGGGGGAGTGTCATCCGCCCGCTCCTCGGCGTAAAGAATCTCGTTCTGCGCCTCCAGGATGCGCGCGGCGTCGACGATGCGACCGGCGCACCTCTCGCTTATCGACCTCAGGGCCAAGATCCCCTCGACGTCGAGCGGGTCCAGCTGGTCGGCGTGCGCCAGGGACTCGAGCAGCTGGTCCAGGCCCCTCGCCAACCTCCCGGCATCCGCCACCGCGTCGAGCAGTTCGAGGCGCTCCACCTTCTCTTCGTAGCCCAACATCTGCTTGTCTCCTTCTCTCAATGCTCATGTACGGTAAGGAAGCAAGCAACCGAAAACAAGAGATAGACCGCCAG
>URKT01000033.1 GCA_900548495.1 uncultured Collinsella sp.
ACAGAGCCCGAAACTCTCATGGAGCCAGTGACAGGAATCGAACCTGCAACCCACTGATTACAAATCAGTTGCGCTACCGTTGCGCCACACTGGCACACTTGGCGCTTTCGCGCGAAGCCTGTTAAGAATAAAGGAATTACGGACGGGGCGCAACAGGCCACACGGCGTTATACAAATATGCAAAATCCAGCAACAACAGGTACCAGGCCCGTTCATTTCTGTCGGTTCGCCCTCAATCTCAAAACCATTCGTCAGAACGAATAGTTTTAATTACAATTGCTATATATAAAACTATTCGTTTTGACGAAGGGTTTCGTGATGCTTACTACCAAGGAAGCCGCCGAGCTGCTCGGCATCACTCCGCGCAGGGTGCAGGAGCTCATAAAAAACGGAGCACTTGAGGCCCGCAAGGCTTCTGGTGTATGGCTCATCGACAAAGACAGCGTCGACACGCGACTCCGCTCCGTGACCAAAACGGGGGGACGTCCCCGCCGCGGCCACGGTAAGAGCGAGATCGCGTTCACCCTCATGAATCGCACGCACGAGGTCGCTCAGCTGGTCTACAGCACATCGCGAAAAGACTTTACCCACATCGGTGCCGACATCGATTACGCCCACGCCCCTATTGGAGTATTTGGCCCTAATAGCCCCATATCGCTCGACTCCTTCCGCATCTGGTGGCGCGGCCGCGGTATCCCGCTCGCACGCATTGGGCTAGCCTCCCTGCTTGCAGAAGCCGCAGTCGATGTTCCCGATGAACTCGTACAGCGAAATCTTGGCCTCTCCTTATCCGACCAGTATTGGATTAGGCCCCAAGACTCCGGCCTCGCGTGGGAAGATATCAATTTCTTCAATAATGCCTTTGATGACGTCTCGCTAACCATTGCACCCTTCGCCCCAGAGGGAAAAGTGGCTGCCGCAAAGCCCGACAACACCTCGGACGGCAATCTTCAAAAGTACTGGACGTGCGAGGGCGAACGTCGAATTCTGCATAAGGCAGGAGCGCACCTAGACCAGGAACCTTATAACGAGCTGGTGGCGACCGCGCTCCACCGTCGCATCCTAAACGCCTGCGATTATGTGCCTTACTCGCTCGAGGGCACGGGCACTTCCGCCCTGAGCACATGCGATGTCTTCTTAACTGATGAAGAAGAGTATGTCCCTGCGTTCTATGTAAACCAGCACGCAAACGCAGATGAACGGCTAACCGACTACGAGCGATATGTAGCAAACTGCGAGGAGTTCGGGGTGGCAGGCGTCAAGGATGCCCTTGACCGCATGATCGTATGTGATGACATCATTGCTAATTACGATCGTCATTGGCGTAACTTTGGCCTTGTGCGAAACGTCAACACGCTAGCCTGCAGACCTGCCCCCATCTTCGATTCGGGCTCATCGCTCTGGTGCAACGTTTCTCTAGAGGAGCTTAAGGCAGGAGAGCACAGTTTTACCAGCGCGCAGTTTCATTCAAGCCCCGCGAAACAAATGCTGCTTGTTGAGGATATGAGCTGGTTTGACGACGACAAGCTCGAGGGTTTCGTTGACGAGGCAATCGAAATCCTATCCAAAAACGACGCTCTTACAGCGAGACTGCCTTATCTAAAAGAGGCGCTAACATGGCGCCTCGAAAGAATGATCGACATCGCTGAATGGAGTTAGCGAGACAGCATCGCCCCGCCAACTCCCCTACCTCCCGCGCAGGGCCTTGAGCTTAGCCAGGGCATCGGGGCTCAGACGACTGCCCAGAGTCATCTTGATCTGCGGAGCTTCCTCTGCCTCGTGCACGTCGTTGTCAATCTGCTTGATCTCGTCCACCAGCATACGGCTCGAGATGCGCGTGACGCCCTTGCCCATGACGACAGCCTGGATCGTGCCGTCGCTCGATACCACGGAGCACGCGCGGCCTTCCTCGCGCGCCTCGATGCAGAGCTTCTGCACCACGGTATCGGCCGAAACACCCGTCGGCGAAAACTCGATGCGCACGCCGCGGGCCGGTAGGTTGGGGCGCTCGCTGGAGATATTGCCCGCGCCGTCGAACACGATCACGGCCTCGTAGCGGCCCTGGGCAAAGGCGGCGACGTCGTTGATGAGGGCGGTGCGCGCCATATCGTGAACGTCGCTGGAATACGGATCGTCAGAATGGTCGTAGACGAGCTTTTCGTAGCGCGGCGTGCAGTGAATCACGTTGTAACCGTCGACCACCAGCAGCTCGGGCTTGTTGGAGTGCACCGTCGAGACTGGGTCGGCGATAGCCTGCGCAAACGCATTGCCGCCCACGCCGTAGGTCGCGGCCGAAACAATCGGCTTGGCCGAGCCCTCGCCAAAGCGCTTGGCCTTGGACTTGGCACGGTTCTTCTTGGACATGCGCTACTCCTCCCCCATGAGCTCGCCGGCGTTGCGGCGCAGCCACTCAAAGCACAACGCCGTGGTCGCCTGGGCAACGTTGAGGCTCTCGGTCATGCCGCGCTGGGGAAGCTTGGTCAAAAAGTCGCATTTCTCGAGCACCAGACGCGAGATGCCGTCGCCCTCGGAGCCCATGACGAGCGCCACGCGGCCCTCGAAGGGAGCATCCCAGCAACTGCCTTCGGCGTGCTCGGAGGCACCGCCCACCCAAAAGCCAGCGGCCTTAAGATCGTCGAGCGCACGGGCGATGTTGGGCACCTGTGCGATAGGCAGATGCATGACGGCGCCGGCCGAGGTCTTGTAGCTGCCCACGGTCACGCCGGCGGCACGCTTGTTGGCGATGATGACGCCGGCCGCGCCCACAACCTCGGCAGAGCGCACGATGGCGCCAAAGTTGCCATCGTCGGTCACATGGTCGAGCACGACGACGAGCGCCGGTCCGTCACCCGCGCGGTCGAGAATGTCGGCGACATCGGCGTAAGGGAAGTTGCCAACCTCGAGCGCAACGCCCTGGTGAGCGCCGTGGCTCGACAGCGCATCGAGCTGTGCGCGTGGCACGTACTTAATGCGGACACCCGCGGCGTTGAGATCGTCGACCAGGCGCGACAAGGCAGCATCGCGCTCCCCGCCCTCGGCAATGAGCGCGCACTTGATGGGAAAACCAGTGCGCAGCGCCTCGGCGGCTGCACGACGACCTTCGATAAACTCGCCCTTGGGAGCCTGAACGTTGTCGCGGTTGCGCTGCGGACGTGCGGCCTGGGTACGATCGCGCTGGCCCTTGGGAGCGGCAGCGCGGTCGTTGCGGCGAATCGGACGCGAGCCGGAAGCGGCCTGCTTGCCGCCACGAGGTGCACGCTTGCGATTGTCGGCCATAAAGCGACCTCCTAAATACAACTATCAAACGAAACAAAATAAACGACCGCCCATGAATATTAATTCGGGCGGTCGGTACGGGTTTTCCAAGTGCCCGAGATTGCCGTGAAAGAGGAGCGACGCGTACTTGAGTACGCGAGCGACGGTTTGAACGGCAAGGTCGGGTGCTTGGGAAACCCGCGGGGATTAGAGAGATTTGATACGAGTGCCGGCGGCCGTATCTTCAATCGTCAGCCCAAGGTCCTTGAGCTGATCGCGGATGGCATCTGCCAGATCCCAGTTCTTGGCGGCACGGGCCTCGGCACGGGCCTCGAGAATCTTGGCAGCAGCCTCGTCCACGTCGTCACCCGTGTAGGCAACCAAACCGGCGGCAACGCCCAGCAGGCCCAGCGGCAGCTCGACCTTGGGCTCGGGAAGCTCGACGCCAAACGTATCGAGCAGCTCGGCCAGCGTATCGGCGGCAGCCAGGACTGCGGCCTTGTCGGCAGCATCGCCCGCCTGCTCCAGGTACTGGTTGCACTCGGTCACAAAGCCAAAGACAGCACCCATGGCACCGGCGGTGTTAAAGTCGTCGTCCATGCACTCCTTAAAGGCGGCGCGGGTCTCGGCGGCCTTGGCGGCAAACGCCTCGGATGCTGCCTCATCGGCATCGGCCGTCGCATGGTTCGCGGCCCAGCGCAGGTTCTCGACCGTACCGGCGATACGCGTGAGCGAGTTCTCGGCACCCTCCAGGCGCTCCCAAGAAAAGTCGAGCGGCGAGCGATAGCTCGTCTGCAGCATCAGCAGGCGCAGGGCCGCGGCAGAGTGCTGCTCGAGCACCTCGGCCAGCGTAAAGAAGTTTCCGAGCGACTTGGACATCTTCTCGCCGTCTACCAGCAGCATGCCCGTGTGCATCCAGGTGTTGGAGAAGCCCTGGTGCCAGGCGCAGGTGGCCTGGGCGCACTCGTTCTCGTGATGCGGGAAGGCAAGGTCGGAGCCGCCGCCGTGGATGTCAATCGGGGTGCCCAGGTAGCGGTGCACCATGGCGGCGCACTCGGTGTGCCAACCGGGACGGCCCTCGCCCCAGGGGCTCGGCCAGCTGGGCTCGCCGGGCTTGGCGGCCTTCCACAGGGCAAAGTCGAGCGGGTCGTTCTTTTCCTCGTTCTCCTCGATGCGCGCGCCAACCATAAGGTCGTCGATGTTGCGGCCCGAGACCTGACCATAGTTGGGATCGCTGCGCACGGCAAAGTACACATCGCCGTTATCGGCTGCGTAAGCGTGGCCCTGCTCGATAAGCGTCTTGATCATGGCGATCATGGGGCCGATCTCCTTGGTGGCGCGGGGGCGCACATCGGGATCGAGCACGTTGGCGGCGCGCATGACGCCGATGAACTTGTCGGAGAACTCCGTCGCGACCTCGGCGGCCGTACGACCCTGCTCGTTGGCGCGCTTGATGATCTTGTCGTCGACATCGGTGAGGTTCTGGGCGAACGTGACCTCGTAGCCGCTCGCGATGAGCCAGCGGCGGATCACGTCAAAGCTGATGAACGT
Organism: uncultured Collinsella sp.; assembly: GCA_900548495.1. GTDB lineage: Bacteria > Actinomycetota > Coriobacteriia > Coriobacteriales > Coriobacteriaceae > Collinsella. The sequence continues at coordinate 4,807 of URKT01000033.1, forward strand.
GCGGGCATTGCCGATGTGGATGTTGTCGTAGACCGTGGGGCCGCACACGTACATGCGGACCTTGCCGGACTCGATGGGCTGGAACTCTTCCTTTTTATGGGTAGCGCTGTTGTAGATACGCATTCGTTACTCCTTAACGGTTTTCTGTAGCAGGCAGACGGCCCAGGCGCCGATTCCCTCGCCCTGACCTTCCCAACCGAGCTTTTCGGTCGTAGTGGCGGCGACGCCCACGTTTTCGACGTCAACGCCCAGGGCATGGGCAAGGTTGGCGCGCATGGCATCGCGGTGCGGGGTGATCTTGGGTTGCTGACAGGCAATGGTGCAATCGGCATCGACAAACTCAAAGCCCAGCTCGCGCGCATAGTCCATCACGCGAGCGAGCAGCACCATCGAATCGGCGCCCTCATAGGCGGGGTCGGTATCGGGGAATAGCTTGCCGATGTCTCCCCCGCGGCAGGCGCCCAGAATGGCGTCGGCCAAGGCGTGCGCGAGCACATCGGCATCCGAGTGGCCCAGCAGGCCGCGCTCGTAGGGAATGTCGACACCGCCGATGATACATCGACGCCCCTCCACCAGACGGTGGACGTCGTAGCCATGGCCAATGCGCAGGTTACTGAACATGGGGAAGGTCCTCTCCCTCGGCCATGCGGCCAAGCAGAATCGCGGTTACGGGACGCAAGTCCTCGGGCACCGTCACCTTAAGGTTATCGCGCGGGCTCTGGACGCAGCGGACGCGCCCACCCATGCGCTCGACCAGCGACGAATCATCGGTGCCGATAAAGCCCTCGGCAATGGCTGCAGCGTGGGCGCGCTTCATAGCATCGACGCTAAAGATCTGCGGCGTCTGCGCGGCCCAATAGAGCTCACGCGGCGGCGTCTCGACGATATTGTCGCCATCGACGATCTTGAGCGTGTCGATCGCGGGCTGGCCGCACACGACACCGTCGAGCGAGCGGTCGCCTACAAGCACGTCGATCGCATGGTCGATGGCCTCGGTCGTGATGAGCGGACGGGCGCCGTCGTGGATAGCGACATATTCGAAACCCGCCGGCACCGCGTGCACGCCGGCGCGGGTGGAATCCTGACGAGTATCGCCGGCATCGGCAAAGCTGATGGGCGTGTCATAGTCAAACGGGTCGATAGCCAAGCGGCGCATCTCGGCACGGCGCTCGGCAGGGCAAACCACGACGATATGGCCGACCTTGTCGCTACGATCGAACGCGCGGATGGACCAGCTCATGAGCGGACGGCCCGCCACGTTAACGAGCTGCTTGCCGCCGGGATTTCCAAAGCGCTGGCCGCTGCCGCCGGCAACGACCACGGCGCATACGGGCGCCATTATGCGTTCCCCTGTTTGGTGCCCTTCATGCGGTACAGCGAGTCCGCAAGAATGGCAGGGTTGTTGACGCCAAAGTCGCCCAAGCGCTCCGGATCCTCGCTGATGTCGTCCATGAGCTCCTGCAGCGAGCCATACTCGTCGACGATCTTCTCGGCCACGCCGTCGCGCACGACGGACACGCGCGAAAGCGTGCGCAGGCCCAGCGGCGTCATGACGGAGTCCTCGTCCAAGTCGTCATAGCCCAGAACTGCCGCCACGTGCTGCGGGTCGGACAGGTCCTTAGGCGTCATACGGCTCAGCTCGGCGCGAATCTTCTCGGCGTTGGCCTCAGAGGAATCGCTCGCGTAGTCGCGGATCATCAAGTCGTATTCGGTATCCATGCTGGAGCCCGCGAGCTGCTCGAGCTGCATCTGCACGAGCTTACCCTGGTTACCCAGCTTGACAATGCAATCCTTAAGCTCGGTCTTTGCCTGCTGCATGATCTCGAAGCTCGAGAAAATACCGGTAATGTCGGCGAGTGTGACGTAGTCGTCGAGCTCGAGGGCCGTCAGGCGCAGCAGGGAGCGATCGAGCGACTGACGGGTAGTCTGGAGCGTGGCGACGAGCTGGTTGACCGAGCTCATGATGGTGGTGACGGGCTGGATCTCGTAGCTCTTGCCGTGGACGTACACGTTGACGACGGCGCGACGAGCCGAAACCGAGATCACGATGGCATCGGTGAGCACCGACATGCGAGCGGCAGTACGGTGACGCATGCCCGTCTCACTCGTGGCGAGCGAGGGATCGGGATTGAGGTGGAAGTTGGCGCGCAGGATCTGGGTGAGGTCGCCATCGATAACGATGGCGCCGTCCATCTTGGAAAGCTCGAACAGGCGGTTCGAGGTAAACGAAATGTTGAGCGGGAAGCCGTCGTTACCGGCAGCGAGCACGTTTTCGGTGTCGCCGACGCAGATAAGGGCGCCCAGGTGACCGGCGATGATCATGTCGAGGGCGGTGCGGATCGGCTGGCCAGGTGCCGTCAGGCGAATGGCCTGTTCCATACGCTTTTGCAGCTCGTTCTTATCCAAGGCATCGCTCCCATCGTATACGCTCCATAAACGTCAATAAGTTTCTCACGGTTTGCCCCTGTGACACCCGCAAAATCCGATGCTTACAGAATGAGCGAACACAGCTGAGAGCCCCAATCCAAATGAGCTGCTTATGTGGTAGCATCGGGATTCGCATAAATGAGGGAGTAGTCGCGCGGCCGGATTCGCCTCCGGTGGCGCGGTAAGTCAACACACTGGCCGATGCGGCCTGGCTTGCCTTAATGAACGAGACTCGTGGCTGTGCGCGCAACGCGTACGCCACGGGTCTTTTTTGTTGCTCCCCCAAGAGGTACACGCGGGCCCGCCCGCAGAGAGGGAGCCAGACTATGGGACTCGCCGAGCTCGTATTGCTCGCCATCGGCCTTTCGATGGACGCCTTTGCCGTTTCCATCTGCAAGGGCCTTGGCATGAAAAAGATCAACCTTAAAGTCGCCGTGGTGCTCGGCCTGTTCTTTGGCGGCTTTCAGGCCGGCATGCCCGTAATCGGATGGGCGCTTGGCAGCCAGTTTATGGGCATCATCGGCCCCATCGACCACTGGATCGCCTTTATCCTGCTCGCCTTCATCGGCGGCAAAATGCTGTGGGAGGCCTTTACCGAGGACGAGGATGAAAGCGACGGCAAGGATGCCGAAAAGATTGACCTGGGCGAGTACCTGATCCTCGCCATCGCCACCTCAATCGACGCCCTAGCCGTGGGCATCTCATTTGCCGCGCTCTCGGTTGACATCGTGCCCGCCGTGTCGCTCATCGGCATCACGACCTTTATCTTCTCCGTTGCCGGCGTGGCGATTGGCCACACTTTTGGTGCGCGCTACGAAAAACCCGCCGCCATCGTGGGCGGCATCGTGCTTATCCTTATCGGCCTCAAGATTCTGCTGGAACACTTGGGTTTTTTGGCGCTGTAAAACACCCTTCAAAACTAAACGTCCGGGCAAGGCCTCATGCAGAGTTTTGCATGAGGCCTTTTCATGCAGACTTTTGCATGTCATACTGATATGCAAAAGTCTGCACGTTAGGAGATCGCCGTGGATACCCTTCCCATCACCACACCGCGCCAAGCTGGCATCTACGTGCGCCAGGCACGCGAGGCTCAGGGTCTCACCCGTGCGACCCTCGCTAAAAAAGCCGGTGTTTCGGAGCGCCTGCTCGCATCGCTCGAGCTGGGAGACGCCACGGGTATTCGGCTCGACAAGTTGCTGGCGGTTTTCGACGCTCTTGGACTGGCGCTCGCAGCACAAGGGGATATAAGCGAAACGAAAAATGAGCACCCAGTCGACGCCCCGCATGCTGATCAACCTTGCAGCACCTCCAGACGCCATCACGACCAACGTCTTCATCATCGCAACCGTCGCAGCACAACCATTCCGGCTCTTGCAGATACCCCCCTTACGTCCGAGCTCTACGACAGGGCCTTCGCCGATTTCGCCATGTCCAATCTCGGAGTCTCGATTGCCGCTAACGCACCCGCCCAAGCCAAGTCTGAAGGGAAATAGTCTATGGCCAGAAAAACGCTTCGGACTATTATTTGCGGCGTACCTGCGGGAACGCTCGCACAAGATGAGAAAGGTCTTATCAGCTTTTCCTACGACCAAGACTATGACGGGCCAGCCTTATCGACCAACATACCCGTATCAAATCGCACATACGGCCAACAGGTCATGAATCCGTACCTGTTTGGCCTTCTACCCGACAGCGAGGACCAACGAAAAGCGATTGCCGCCGAATTCGACGTTAGGCCCAACAATCCCGTTGCGTTGCTCAGCCATATCGGACTCGACTGTCCGGGCGGAGTGCAGTTTTATGCCGAAGAAGACGCCGACGCCGTCCTGCATCGCGCTGGCGAATACCGCCCTATAGACGACCACGAAATTGCTCTCCGTCTCAAGTCGATCAGAGATGACCGCGATGCATCGTGGATGGGTCTAGATGAAAGTTGGTCACTTGGAGGCAACCAGGGCAAGTTCGCGCTCGCGTTCATAAACGGCCACTGGTGCGAATGCATGGGCTCCTCGCCCACGACGCATATTTTCAAAAATGGCGTTATCGGATTTAAACTCGAGGCTCTCAATGAGTTTGTCTGCATGAAAAGCGCCCAGCGCGCAGGTATCGCAACGGCAAACGTTGAATATCGCTTATTTGAGGACGAACCTGCCCTCATTGTTGAGCGCTATGACCGCGTGAAAGTCGAAGACGGAACGATCAGGCGCCTACATCAAGAAGACCTCTGTCAGGCACTTGGGGTGATGCCCGCCCAAAAGTACACGGCAGACGGCGGCCCGACCACACGCGACATTCAAGAGCTCCTCGTCAATACGAGCCACCATCAACTTAACCTGTATCTGTTTACGCAGATACTGTTCTTCAACGCCATTATCGGCGCACCGGATGCGCACGCGAAAAACTATTCCCTGCTCCTTGGAAACGACGGCGCAGCCATGATGGCTCGAATGTACGATGTCGCATCGGGGCTGGCATACGAGCGCATGCGCCGCCGGGCGCGCCTTGCCATGAGCGTTGGCGGCGAAAATCGTGTGGGGCGCATCGGTCCAGGCGCTATCCGCCGATACCACGGTATGGGCGACCCCGCGCTGGAGGCGACGCTCACCGATGCCGGGCTATCCGAGAAGTTTTGCTTTGCGACCATGATGGACCTCGCCTACGAGGTGCCCATTTGCATGGAAGAGGTCATGGACGAATACGCCGACCTGCCCGGCATGGCGGACCTGCGCAAGCATATGCTCGGCCCCGTCCGCGAAAACTGCCAGCGCACCCTCGACCTCATCAGGGCAGAAATGGACTAGGTGGCCGTAATTTCGCAATTATCAAACAAAAGAGGGGGGCACCCGTCGCAAACGCTCGAATGCCCCCTCTCGTAATGTCATTTGCAATCTGCTAGCACGTGGCTCGGACTGCTGCCAGCGCGACCTTTACGCAGCGAGGCGCTTGAGGACGTCGATGAGCAGCTCGTAGAAGCGCTCGGCAGAAGCGAGCTCCATGCTCTCGTCCGGGGTGTGGACATCGGAGAGCGTCGGGCCCACGGCGATGGCGTCCAGGCCGTGCAGGGCCTCGGCAAACAGGCCGCACTCAAGGCCGGCGTGAATGGACTCGATGCGCAGCTCGGAGCCAAAGAGCTCGCGATAGCTCTCGACAAAGACGTCGCGGACCGGCGAATGCTCGGCATAGCTCCAGCCGGGATACTCGAACTCAAACTTGGCGTCGAAGCCCAGGACATCGGCCAGCGTCTGCAGGCGGTCCTTGAACTCGTTCTGCAGCGAGGTGATCGAGGAGCGCGGGGACAACATGATCTTGACCTCGTCGTCAGAAGTGGCAACCACACCGATGTTGGAGGAAACCTCGACGGAGCCGTCGGTAGCGACGTTGCGGCGGATCACACCGTTGGGGGCAAGACGCAGGGCGTGGATGAGGGCAAGCGCGGACTTCTGGTCCATGGCCTCGACCTCGGCGTCGTCGGCAATCTCGACGGTGCAGGTAAAGCCGGGGTCGAAGACCTCGAGCTCGGCAGTGACGTCGGCGATGATGCCCTTTGCGATCTGGGCCGCGGCCTCGGCGGCAGCGTGATCGGCATAGACCAGAACGGCCTTGCACTCACGGTTGATGGCGTTGTCCTTGGTGCCGCCGTTGAAGCTGACGATGGCGGGCTCACCGGCGACCATCAGGCGGTCGATGATGCGGGCCATGATGAGGTTTCCGTTGCCGCGCTCCAGGTTGATATCACTGCCGGAGTGGCCGCCCAACAGACCGGAAATGTCGAGCGTGAGGGTGCTACCGGTCTTGTGCTCGCGCACGATGGGGCAGGTGTAGGTAACGACGACGCCGCCGGCGCAGCTGACGGTGGCAACGCCCTCCTCCTCGGAGTCGAGGTTGATCATGGTGCGGGCGCTGATCTGGGACTTGTCGAGCGTCTCGGCGCCAACCAGGCCGGTCTCCTCGTCGGTGGTGAACACGCACTCGAGGGCCGGATGGGCAATCGAATCGTCGTTGAGCACAGTAAGCATAAGCGCGACGGCGATACCATTGTCGGCGCCCAGGGTGGTGCCGTTGGCGGTAAGGACGCCGTCCTTGACGACCAGGTCGATACCATCGGTCGTAAAGTCGTGCTCAACGGAGCCCAACTTGTCGCACACCATATCGATGTGACCCTGCAGCATCACGGTCGGGGCATTCTCGGCGCCGGCAGATGCGGGCTTGCGAATGATGACGTTGTAGACCTCGTCCTGATACACATCGAGACCGCGCTCCTTGGCAAACGCGACCAGGAAATCGCTGATGCCCTTCTCGTTGCCAGACCCACGGGGGATCGCGCTGACCTCCTCAAAGAAATGGAACAGCTGGGCGGGCTCGTAGCCGGTAATCTTGTAGTCCATGGTGCCTCCTTGGCGCAACTGGTTAGACAGTAAGACATGCGACTTGTATATTCCCAGACTTTGCGTGCATAAACCAGTCGAAAACGCCGAGCGCCCTCGCATCATCGGCTAACGGTGGACCGTATAGCGTAACGGTCACAACTTCCGCAGCTCTACAAATCGAGGCGCCCTTTCCGGAGCGCCTCGATTGCGCGTATCAAATTGTCGCCACGCCCTACAGCGCGCCGGAACCGGCTTGCATCATGCCGCCGGGGCCCGAGGTCACGCCGCCGCTCACGGGCGCGACGTTGCCGGTGTGCGGAGCCGCCGGGGCGGTATCGCCACCGAGCGTGCCCGTCGGACGCGGTGCCGGAATCTCGCCCGTGCCGTGACTAAAGACAAACTTGCCGTCGGCCACATCGCACAGGACGGTATCGCCCTCGCCCCACTCACCGGCCAGCAGTTCCTCGGACAGCGGGTCCTCAATGAGCTTTTGGATGGCACGGCGCAGCGGACGCGCGCCATTGGTGAGGTCGGTGCCCTCGGCCACAATCTTGTCGTAGGCCGCATCGGTGAGCTTGATGTTCATGCCGTTGGCAATCAGGCGTTGACGCAGGTCGTCCACCAGCAGGTGCGCGATCTTGGTCAGATTCTCGCCCGAAAGCTTCTGGAACACCACGATGTCGTCGATACGGTTGAGCAGCTCGGGGCGGAACAGGCGCTTAAGTTCGCCCATCGCACGGCCCTTAATCTCGCTCGAGGTAAGGCCCTGCTCACCGGTGGTGCCAAAACCGACGCTCGCATCCTGCGCGATCTCGCGGGCGCCCACGTTGGACGTCATGATAATCACGGTATTGCGGAAGTCGACCGTCTTGCCCTGGCTATCAGTCAGGCGACCCTCCTCCAGCACCTGCAACAAAATGTTGAAGATGTCGGGGTGCGCCTTCTCGATCTCGTCGAACAGCACGACCGAGTACGGGTGACGACGAACGGCCTTGGTAAGCTGACCGCCCTCGTCGTGGCCCACGTAACCCGGAGGGCTACCGATGAGCTTGGAGACCTCAAACTCGCTACCGAACTCGGACATGTCGAAGCTGATGAGCGCGTCCTTGCTGCCAAAGAGGTACTCGGCGAGCGTCTTGGCGAGCTCGGTCTTGCCCGTGCCGGTGGGACCCAGGAAGATAAAGCTGCCGCCGGGGCGACGCGGATCCTTGAGCGGCGAGCGGCTGCGGCGCACGGCCTTGGCGACGGCCTCGACAGCCTCGTCCTGGCCGATGATGCGGGTCTTGAGCACGCTTTCGGTCTGCAGCAGGCGCCGGCTCTCGCTCTCGGTGAGCGAGGAAACCGGCACGCCAGAGGTCACGGACACGATGTCGGCAATCTGGGCGACGTCGATGGTGAGCGGGCTGGCGTCGAGCTCGGCGGTCCAGGCGGCCTTGGCCTCGGCGAGCTCAATCTCGGCAGCCTTTTGCTGCTCGGTGATCTCGGCGGCCTTGTTCATGTCGTCGCTCTCGGTGGCCTCCTGCGCGGCGGCCTTAAGCTCCTCCACGCGATGCTCGGCCTCGCGCACCGGCTCGGGCGCGCGGTTGGCGGCGATGCGGGCGCGGGCGCCGGCCTCGTCAATGAGGTCGATGGCCTTATCGGGCAGGAAGCGATCCTGGATGTAGCGGTCGGAGAGGTTCGCGGCGGCCTCGATAGCACCCTGCGTATAGCGCACATGGTGGTGCTCCTCGTAGCGCGGCTTGAGCGCGGTCAGGATCTTGACCGTGTCCTCGACGCTCGGCTCCTCGACATCGATGGTCTGGAAGCGACGCTCGAAGGCCGGGTCCTTGGTGAGGTACTTGCGGAACTCCTCGGCCGTGGTGGCACCGATGATCTGGAAAGCACCGCGTGCGAGAACGGGCTTGAGCATGGAGCTCGCGTCGATGGAGCCCTCGGCAGAGCCGGCACCGATGATGGTGTGCATCTCGTCAATAAACAGGATGACGTCGTCAGCTTCGGTGGCCTCCTGGATCACGTTCTTGAGGCGCTCCTCAAACTCACCGCGATACTTGGCGCCCGCAACGAGGCCCGGCAGGTCGAGCGTCCAGATGTTCTGGTTCATAAGGTTCTCGGGCACGTTGCCAGCTGCAATCTGCTGAGCCAGACCCTCGACGATGGCCGTCTTGCCCACGCCGGGGTCGCCCAAGATAAGCGGATTGTTCTTGGTGCGACGCGAAAGGATCTCCATCATACGCTGGACTTCCTTTTCGCGACCAATTACAGGGTCGAGCTCGCCGTCGCGCGCCTTCTGCGTAAGGTTGGTGGCGAACTGCTTGAGCGTGTCGGTGCCGCTCCCCTTTTGCTGCGACGCGTCCGAGCCGCTAAAGAACGGCAGGCCCGCACCGGGACGCCCGGCACCGGCGCCGGCGAGCGGACGCTTCTTGTCCTGGTCCTTGGCGGTAAGTTTCTCGATAGCCTTTTTGATGGAGGCGGACGACACACCCAGGCGCATGAGGATGTCCATGGCCATGCCGTTACCCTCTTCGACGATGCCAATCAGCAAGTGCTCGGTCGACACGTAGGTCTGGTTGTTCTCGCGCGCCACGCGGAAGGAGCGCTCCATCACGCTAATGACGAGCGGCGTAAAGGCAAGCTTGGCAGCCTCGGTCTCCTCGCTGGACTCGGGAACCGTGGTCTGGACCTCCTTGAGGGTGTCCATGATGTCGTCGTAGGAGATATCAAGCGAGCGCAGCGCCTCGGCAGCGATGCCCTCGTCCTCCTTGGCGAGTGCGAGCAGCAGGTGCTCGGTGCCCACCTTATTTGAGTGCAGATCGAGCGCCTCCTGTTTGGCCATCGACATGACCTTGCGCGCTCGATCGGTAAATCTATCTAACATGCTCGTTTCCTTACATGAGTTCATCGAAATCAAAACGCCCGCCCGTCGGCGGCGCTTTTGTCTCTTTACCCACAGGTTGTCTATGTTAACAGCTGGAGGAATATCTATAAACCCGGCTCACATGAATGCAGGTTATGACCGCATCGCGGGACTCACCGCGCGATGCGCGACAGGCGCCCCGCAAGAGAAACCCTAGGCGTCTTTCACCACGTCGGGACTCGTCGCACGCGATGCGCGATAGGCATCGGCCTCCTTGGAGACGCGTTCGAGCAGCTCGGATGTATCGACGCCCTCGACTTGCGCGACCGTTTCCACCGTCTGCATGGCGACCGCCCTCAGGTACGCGCACGCGCTGTCCCCCGGCTGCTCGAGGTCTATCTCCTCGCCGCCCTCCCGGGCAAAGCCGACCGCCATCACAAAGCCCATGATGCCCGAGACCAGAAAGCCCACCGCAAAGCTCGAATCTGCCTTGAGCTCTTCTCCGTCGGGGTGGACGATCTCTCTCACGCGGTCGATGATGATCGTATGGATGCCCTGCACGACCTGCTCGGCGGCACCCGCCCTCATGGTGATGACGATGCGCCGCAGCAGGCAGCGGACGTCGCGCCGGTCGAACGCCGAAAGGTCGCCCTCGCTCGAAAAATGCCAGAGGGCATCGGTGATGAGCTCGTTATCCTGCAGCAGCTGGGCTATGGCGATGGCGACGAGTTCATCGAAATCGTGAAAATAGTAGTAAAACGTTCCGCGATTGCACTGGGCGGCGCGGGTCACCTCGCCAACCGACAGCTCGAAGATGCTGTTGTTCTCGATGAGCTCCCAAAACGCCTCGATGATACGGGTGCGTGCATCGGGCGCATCGGCGTCCTTACGCGGTCTCGCCATGCGCCTCACCGCACCCCTGCGCCTTGGCGTTCATGATGAGCATCTGAAGACGGTTCTCCACGTTGGCGAAGCTCACGTCGGGATCGTAGTCGAGCGGCAGGAACTGCGCCGTGGGATACTGCTCCTTGAGCGCATGGATGAGCCCGCGCCCCACGACATGGTTGGGCAGACACCCGAACGGCTGCAGGATCACGAAGTTGCGGCAGCCGCGCTTGGCGTGCTCGAGAATCTCCGCCGGAATCAGCACGCCCTCGCCCGCATCGAACGTATGGTGCAGGATCTTATCGCTCGCGCGCACGAGCTCGGGCATGCGCGTCGGCGGCTCGTAGAGCGGGCTCGCCGCGCCCAGGCGGTCGCAACGGTCGTGCGCGAGCTCGAACAGGTTGTCCGCCGTGGCGTACCAGGCCTTTTCGGGCAGCGACAGGTCGACGTGGAACTCGCGCGACTGCGCATGCTTGTAGAAATAGGTCTTGCGGATTACGTCGGTCATGCGCGCCTCGATGACCTCGAGCCCGTTGTCCTCGAGGTAGCGCTCGATCTCGTGGTTGGCGCCGAGATGGAAATTGAGCAGGTACTCGCCCACGATGAGAACGGTCGGATGCGGGTTCGAGCGGTCGTACGGAACGGCGTCCATGATCGCAAGCGCGCGTTTGAAGCCCGTCGCCTGGCCTCTCAGCCCGGAGCGCTCCATGCCCTCGATAACCTCATCGAGCGCGCGGGCGAACGCAGCGTCCGCCGCGCCCTTCTCGAGCTCGTAGGGACGGATGCGCCTAAGCATGGCCTCGAGGGCATCGATCATGGGAAGACCGTAGGCGATCTGGATGCTCGGGCCAAGGCCGAGCTTGAAGCCCGGATGCGCATTGTGGGCATCGACGTCGTCGTTGGTGAGCACCGGGACATAGTCGTATCCCGCGTCGTCGAGCGCGCGGCGCAGCAGGGGCATGTAGTGCGTCAGGCGGCAGTCGCCGATATACTTGCCAGTCACCACGGCGACGTCGTGCGGGTCGTACTTACCGCTCTCGAGTGCCGCGAGCGCCTCGCCGATCACGATTTGCGCGGGGAAGCAGATGTCGTTGTGCACATAGCGTTTGCCCAGGCGGATGGCATCCTCGCGCCCGATATCAAGGGCCTCGGCGCGCACGCCCTGATTGCGCATCGCCGCGGTCATGAGCCTGCAGAACGCATGGGAGGTGTTGGGGACCAGCGCGATCTTGTCGTGCCGGTCGCGCTTGGTGTACTTGACCTTATACGGGTCGTCGAGCGGATGGACCGCGTGCACCCGGGCGCCCTCGGCACGCTCCTCCGCGCGACGACGGTTGACCGACTCGATAAACGAACGCACGCGAATGCCCATGGGACCGGCGACGTCGCTCTCATCGAGCTTGATCATCATCGGAACCTTGGAGCCCATCTCGCCCATCATGCGCGCGATCTCGTCGGTGAGATACGCATCGTGGCCGCAGCCGAAGCTGCCCATCTGCACGAGCTCGAGCTCGGGCGTCGATGCGACGATGACCGCGCACGACAGCATGCGCGCATGGTAGTTGTTCACGATGTCGATGCGGCTGTTGGAAAGATCGACGTTGCAGACCCCCGGCACCGCATCGGGCGTCAGCACGGGGATGCCGCGCTCAGAGAAGAGCTTGGGCAGCCCGTGGTTGACCAGCGGGTCGTTGTGGTACGGGCGCGAAGCGATCACCACCGCGTAGCCGCCGTCCTCGTGCACGTTCTCGAGCACCTGCCTGCCGCGCAGCTGCAGCTGGTTCTCAAACGTCTCCTGCGCGCGGTCCGCCTGCTCGGTCGCCTTGGCAACCAGGTCGGCATCGATATCGAAGGTCTCCTTGCACCACGCCTTGAGCTGGCGGTTTCGGTCGCCCTCGTCGTACCAGTGGAACAGCGGCGTATCGAACGGAACGCCGAAACGCTCCTCCGGGTTATCGGAATTGCGCATCACGTAGGGGTATCCCTTTACGACGGCGCACATCCACTCGCTGGTAGAGGCGGTGTTTTCGGTGGGCACCGTCGTGATGATGGGCATGAAGATGCGGTCGACGCCGGCGTCGACGAGATTGCGGATGTGCCCGTGGACGAGCTTGGCCGGGAAGCACACGGTGTCGGATGTGACGTGCGCCAGACCGCGCTCGTACATCGCCTTGGTGCTGCGTCCCGAGACGCGCACCTTAAAGCCGAGCGTGCTGAAGAACGTCGACCAGAACGGCATGGTGTCCCAGAACTCGAGCACACGGGGAATGCCGATCGTGACATCGCGCCCCCCGCTGACGGGAACCGTGGGGTACGACTCGAACAGCAGCTTCTCGCGGTCGACAAAGAGATTGGGGGCAGCCGCGGTCCGGTCGCGCCCCGTGCCGGGTGCCTGTGCCTCGCAAGCACCCTGCGGACGCAGCTCCTCCGCCGCGGGAACCTCGCGCACGAGCTCATCCCATGAGATGGCGACGCCGCGCGGGCAGCGATTGCCCGTGACGTAAAGCGAGCCGTCGCCAAATGCCACGACCGCGCGCTGGCAGCGGTTGTTGCACCGACGGCAGGTAACGCCGCCGAACTCGCGATGCTCGAAGCGCTCCACGGCATCGAGCCCGATAAACGACGTGCCGGCGTCGCCCTTGCGGCATTCCTCGCGCGCGAGCAGGGCGATACCGATAGCGCCCATCAGCCCCGGGTGGGGCGCACGCGTGACGGGTTTGCCCAGATACTGCTCGAATGCGCGCAGCACCGCGTCGTTTCGGAACGTGCCGCCCTGGACGACGACTTTGTCGCCCAGACGGTTGAGATTTGAAACGCGAATGACCTTGGTGAACACGTTCTCGATAATCGAACGGCAGAGACCGGCCATGATGTCGCCCGGACCCTTACCGCGCCGCTGCTCGGAAACGACGCTGCTGTTCATGAACACCGTGCAGCGGCTGCCGAGAACGGCGGGGGCTTTGGACGAAAATGCCTCGGTCGCGATATCCTCAACGGCTATTCCGAGGTTTTTGGCAAAACCCTCGAGGAACGAGCCGCAGCCCGCAGAGCACGCCTCGTTGACGACGATATCGGTCAGCACGCCGTGGTTGAGCCAGATGGCCTTCATATCCTGTCCGCCGATGTCGAGCACGAAGGTCGCATCGGGAACGCATGCGCACGCGGCGCGGGCGTGCGCGACCGTCTCGACCGTATGGTAGTCGACGTGGAACGCGCGCGCGAAAAGCTCCTCGCCGTATCCCGTGGTGCCCACGGCATCGATCGCAAGCGTGACTCCCGCTGTCTCCCAGCGGTTCTTCAAGCTGACAAGACCCTGTTGGGCGACGTCGAGCGGTCTGCCGTTATTAGACGCGTAGAACGAATCGACAAGCTCACCCGCCTCATCGACCAGGGCGAACTTGGTCGTCGTGCTCCCCGAATCGATACCGAGCGCCACACGCACCGTCTCTCCGGGCGCATACGCATCCGGACCCTTTGCCGGCGTCTCTTTGCCATGGCGTGCCGTAAAATCCGCCTGCTCGGCAGGTGTGGCAAAAAAGGGCTGGGCAAGACGTCCCTCCCCGCTTGCGGGCGCGACCGTCTCGAGCTTATCCAGCCGGACAAAAGCGTCGGGAAGGTCGATCGGTTGGGACGATGCGAACATGTCGGTCAGCGACAGGGCGGCACCGCGCGCGACCATGATCTGCGGATCGCGCGGGACGATAATCTGATCGTCCGATAGATTCAGTTGCTCCCGGAACACGCGGACCAGTGTGGGGTTGTAGGCGAGCGTACCGCCCTCGAAGATTACCGGCGGCTCGATGTCGATACCCTGGGCCAGACCGCCGATCGTTTGGCGGGCGACCGCGTGAAGCGCCGAAAGCGCCAGGTCGGTGGTAGGAATGCCCTCGTTGAGCAGCGGCTGGATATCGGTCTTTGCGTACACGCCGCAGCGGCCCGAGACCTCGTGGACGGTCGTTCCCCGGCTTGCGAGCTGCTCGAACTCGCCCGATTCGGTGCCGACCCCCATGAGCTTTGCCATCTCGTCGATAAATGCACCGGTACCGCCTGCGCACGAGCCGTTCATGCGCATGTCGGCAACCTCGATGTCTCCCTTATCGTTGGTGCGGAAGAAGATCATCTTGGCGTCTTGGCCGCCCAGCTCGATGGCGCAGCGCGTCTGCGGATAGAACCTGCTGATCGCGAGCGCGTTGGCGACCACCTCCTGAACGTACGAGGCGCCCAGCGCGGTCGCGATATCGCGCGCACCCGAGCCGGTCACCGCAACGCGCAGTGACTCATGGGGAAAGCGCTCGGCGAGCTCGCCGAGCATGGCGCGCACGCTCGCTGTCTGACACGCCCCGTGGCGGCGATATCCCCACCACGCCTCGGTCATATCCTCGTGCATCGCGTAAACTTTGGTCGTCGTCGACCCTACGTCCAGTCCTACTAGCAACGCCATAATGCTCCGTCTCTCGCATTTTTCCCGCTAGAGATATACCACTCTACGTAATACAACAGACTGTTGTATTTAAACTCCGTATAAAAAGCGGCTGCCGAAACGCTTCAGCAGCCGCCGAATGCACCAACAGATTGTTCTGCGCGCTAGCACGTCGGGCAACGGAGCAGCACGGGCCCTCCGGTCATGCGCACCGCTCACGCCCGCGATGTCGCCGAGAGAGCTATCCACGCTTAGGGCTCCAACCAAGCAAGTCGCCCGCGCTCAGCAGATCCCTAAGCGAGCTACTCGCACTCAGGAGCCATAGCCTGCTCCAAGAGCTCGGCATGCTCCTCCTCGAAAACCGTCCCCACAGGAAAGGCGCGACGGAAGACGAAGCGGGAAATCGGACCGGCTACCAAAAGGTTCCACGGCAGCGCCATCACAAAATTATGCGGGATGTTGATCATCCAGATCGCGGGCACGGAATACAGGTTCGCAAGGATGCCGCCGGGCATGTGCGTCAGACCCTCACAGGCACCGTACAGCGACATGATGATGACCATGGGAACGACCATGCAGGAGCTGACGGCGAGCGTCATGGCAAGTGGCGAGCTCTTGCCCGGCGTGACCAAGTACTTAAAGGCGAAACCCTTGGCGAGCGGGCTGGCGACGAACCAGTCGCAGCACATGGCAAAAATGTAGGCAACGGGGAAGCCGAGCCACGCAGTGGCAACGACCTCGCCGTTGATGGCCCCGTGCTGCAGGGCAACGTTGTAGATGCTCATCCAGAGCACCATGCAAAAGCACATGATAAAGGTGAACAGCAGGCTCTCTCGTTTGTTGATAGGCATAAAGGGCAGATTCCTCTCTGTGTTGTACCGCGGCGCCACGCAACAAAAACGGGCGGGCAAGATGGAGCTGTTGGAACTTCATCTCGCCCGCCCGTGGTACGCGCGTCTGCGACTACTTATGTGGTGGAACCAGCCTAGCACGAAACGCATGGGCTTCGTAAGCGTTGAGTTTATGAAGATGCAGGGCACCGATAATCCCCCGACCCCATAAGTTGCGGTGGAATACGGACTGTTTTGACCCTTTAAGCAGCAATTCAGTCCCTATTTCACCGCAACTCATTTGGTGCAAAGTAACCTGTCCCCCTTGTACCAATTAGCTGGTGTGGCGCCAGCGAGGGTCGGTGAGCGTACGCGCCACACCCAGTCCAACGGGCAGAAACGCTACGATGAGCACTGCGCGCACAAACCAGCCGAGCATATTGACCGTGTCGAAGGTGCACATGTAATACATCGAGCGATACAGATACAAGCCCGGCACCATAATGACAATCGAAGGCACCGTGAGGGCGATGCGCGGGTAGGTGAGCTTGACTTCAGCCAAGCTTGCGAGCAGCCCCGATACCAGCGCGCCGATAAACGCTGCTGCCTCGGGAGGCATTCCCGTGCTGAGGCCCAGGAAGGGAATCATCGTCGGCGCATCGACAAGGGTCAGACGCAGGGTATTGGACACGGCGCCGATCAACCCAGCTGCCGCGGCCATCTTTACCGGGCTGTTGAACATCACCGAGAAGCCGAATACGCCAACGAAGCTCATCACCACGCGCAGGAGCGTAAGGGCAAGCGGCGAAAGGCCCAGTGGGGCAAAGTCGTCCGGCGCCAGGCCAACACACTCGGCAACCATCCAACCTACGAGGGTCGCCATCACAATAATCGATACGGCATATGAAAGGCGCTCGATACCGCTTCGCATGTCGAGCTTAGCGATGTCGAGGCCTGCCGTAATGAGTGGAAAGCCGGGAATCACAAAGAGCATGGCGCCGATATAGCCTTCTTGGTGCGACATTGCCCCCGGTATGACCTGGCCAAGGCCGAGCAATGCCAGCAGATACGAAACGCAAGCGAGCGCAACGCCGGTCGTCAGCGCGCTGAACTGACCAAGGCCTTGCTTGAGAATATGGGAGCGGGCAAAGTTGCCGACACCCGCGCCCACGAACGCGCAGGCCATCTCGATAGGGCCGCCGCCGAGCAAAAAGACGAAGGCGCCGCAAGCACAAGCTGCCGCAAGGCCCTGTTGCCAGGGAGAGTAATCGGGTTTTGAACTCTCAACGGTCTTGAGCATCTCGTGGTATTCGTGCACGGTAAACCGGCGCCCATACGTCTCGATTTCCTTTAAGAAGCTCTCCATCATCCAAATGCGATGGGTATTGACGCCCGTTGTGGGCAGGCTGACAACCTCGTTAAAGCAGTGGCCATCTTCGATGCAGGTGCACTCAAACGACAGAAGACTTAAGTCAACGTGGATGGTGACACCGAGTACGGCGGCAACACGATTCATGGTATCGCGCACGCGCCAGGCACCCGTTCCGCTTGCCAGCATAAGCATGCCGGTGCGGCAGATGATGGATGATTTATCGGTGAGCGGCGCATCGACGGCAAGCTCATCGCCTGCCGTCACGATCTGGTGCCAGTCAGTTTTCATATGGAGCGCGCCGGCACGAACGCCGTGGTGCATGGGGGCTCTCGAAAGCAGCGAGTTAAGGCGCGAAGGCTGTGAGGGCTCCGCCGATTCGCCCTCGTCCTCGTCGGGCTCTTCATCAACCAGATCAAAGGAATCAAGCGGCGCTGGCTCGCGACGATCGATTAGCTCCTCATCCTCATCATCAAAGTAATTGAACTGATCGAGCATGTCCTCTTCGATTGCACGCTCGCTCGCGTCGTCCATATAGACGCTCCCTTCCTGCCGACTAACCCCCATCCTAGGCAGCAACGGCTAAAGGAAACATAAAAGAGACGACTGTCATGCGAGCCATGTGGGCAATATCCGTTGGGTAGTCGTTTAAGAACGTCCCCAATGACTACATCGATGTTCTAAGTGTCAACCAAGTCAACGCCGCAGATAGAGGACGGACAGCGAGCGACGTCCAGAGCGAACAAGTTGGCATGAAAAAGGCAAGGCATA
>URKT01000034.1 GCA_900548495.1 uncultured Collinsella sp.
CGAGATCTGCGCATGTCTCGTGGGCTCGGAGATGTGTATAAGAGACAGGGCATGAGCTTAATCGTTACACCCTGGACGGCGTGAACCAGGTTGGGGTGCAGAATCGAGCCGGTACGGGTCCTAAAGGTGACGTGGACGTCATCAAGGAAGATGATCGGCTCGACGCCGTTGACTGCGGTCTCGCTCATCTACATCACCTCCGCGTGAGGGGTCAAACCATTTGCCTTGAGCACCTCGTCGGGGAGCTCGGAATAGAAGTGCTCGGTGCCGGGCACGCGCTTGAAGACCGGACGGGTGTCCAGGCCAATACGCGGATGGCTCGAGCGGGGCGCGAAGCGATCGCCCTTGGGGAAATCGCGCGGACTCGGAACGGCGCCGGGCACCTGGTGCAGGCGGCCCGAACCGCTCTCGATGGACAGAACGGAACCCAGAAGACCGCGGGTGTACTCGTGGATCGGGTTAGTGAGCAGCTCCTTGGTGGGTGCCTGCTCGATAACCTGGCCAGCGTACATAACCGTGATGTTGTGGGCGACCTCGGCGACCAGCGCCAGGTCGTGCGAAACGAAGATCATGGCAAAGCCGAGCTTGGCCTGAAGATCGTTGAGCAGCTTGATGACCTGCTTCTGGACGGTAACGTCCAGAGCGGTCGTGGGTTCGTCGCAGATGACCAGCTTGGGGTCGCGGGTAAGGGCCATAGCGATCAGGACACGCTGACGCTGGCCGCCGGAAAGCTCGTGCGGATAGCTCTCGAGCGTGCGCTTGGGATCGAGGCCGACGAGCTCCAGGAGCTCCTCGGCGCTGCGGGTTCCGCCGCGCTTGGTGAGCTGCTTCATCTGGGCAGAGATGAGCATGGAGGGGTTGAGCGAGGACAGGGCGTCCTGATAGACCATAGCGATATCGGTACCGCGCAGGCCGAACCACTCCTTCTTGCTCATCTTGAGCAGGTCACGGCCCTCCCAGAGGACCTCGCCGGAAAGGTGCTCGTCCTCATCGGTCAGGCCCATGATGGCCAGCGTGGTGATGGACTTACCGCAACCGGACTCGCCCACCAGGCCCATGGTCTGACCAGGACGGACGTCAAAGTTGACATGGTCGACGACGTTGATATCACCGTGATGCTCAAACTGGATGCAGAAGTCACGGACCGAGAGAATCGGTTCAACAGACTCGTCGGGCACATGGCGATCGTCACGCTTGAGCTCGACATCGCGCAGGGCGCCAAGGCGAGCGGAGAGGGACTGGGCCTGCTCCTTGTAGGCTCGAACGGGGTCGGAGACCAGCAGGTCGGCCTCGCGACGCTTGGAGGAATCGGTCGGATCCAGGGCGGCAGAGGGAGCAGCGGCCATGGCGTCGGTAATGCCCTCGGAGAGGATGTTGAGCGCCAGGCAGGTGATCATGATGGCCAGGCCCGGGAACAGTGCCTGCCACCAACGGCCGGCGAGCACGCCGCCGCGGGCGTCGGCGAGGATGTTGCCCCAGGTAGCGGTGGGCTCCTGGATACCAGCGCCGATGAAGGTCAGCGAGGCCTCGAAGATGATGGCGTCGGCGACCAGGGTAACGGTGAAGACCATGATCGGGGCGATGCAGTTACGCAGAACATGCTTGATCAAAATCCACGGAGCCTTGGCGCCGGAAACGATGACCGCGCGAACATAGTCCTCGCCGTACTCGGACACGATGTTGGCGCGCACGATACGGGCAATCTGCGGAGTGTACATAAAGCCGATGGCGAAGATGATCGACGGCACGGAGTTGCCCAGGATGGAGACAAAGACGGCCGCGAGGGCGATGCCCGGGATGGACATGATGATGTCCAGGATACGCATGATCGTCTCGGAGACGGCCTTGCGCGAAACCGCTGCAAGGGCGCCCACGACCGAGCCGCAGACCAGAGCCATGGCGGTGGCGCCAAAGCCGATAATCAGCGAGTAACGACCACCGTAGAGCATACGCGACAGAATGTCGCGACCCTTATCGTCGGTACCGAAGATAAATCCGTTGCCGGGAGCCTGGCGAGCCGTAAAGATCTCGACCGGGCTATAGGGGGCAAGAAGGGGCGCCAGAATCGCAGTCAGGGCGACCAGCACCAGCACGACGGCGGCAATCTTAGAAGACAACGTCATCTTCTTCCAGCCACCGAGCTTGAGCCCCTTGGAGGCAGCCTTCTCGAGCTGCTCGGTTTGCTTCTCTCGAATCTTTACCATAATCTACACCGTCCTGATGCGCGGGTTGATGAGCAGGTAGAGCATGTCAACCACGATGTTGATGATGATGAAGGCAAGAGCAACGACGATAACGACGCCCTGAACCAGGTTCGCCTCGTTGCCCTGAACGCCCTGCAGAATCGCAGTGCCCATGCCGGGGAGGTTGAAGATAACCTCGATGACGACGGCGCCGCCCATGAGGTAACCGATCTTAAGACCGAGGGTGGTGACCGGGGTGATCAGCGCATTGCGAAGAACGTTGATGCCGACGACGACCTTCTCGGGAACGCCGGCGCCGCGAGCCATACGGACATAATCCTTGTCGAGCTCCTCGACCATGGCGGTACGCACGATACGAGTCATCTGGCCCGTCAGCGGAAATGCCAAGGCGATAGCGGGCATGATCATACGTCCCAGATAGCCAACCGGATTCGTGGTGAAGTGAGGCAGAGCACCCGATGCCGGGAGCACCTTAAGGTAGGAAGAGAACAGCAGGATCAACAGAACGGCAAGCCAGAACGACGGGGTTGCCAAGCCGGCGATGGAAAAGACGCGGATCACTTGGTCCGGCCATTTGTCGCGATACAGTGCCGCGATGACGCCGAGCAAAAACGAAACGACCGCACCGATGGCAAGACCGATGAAGGTCAGCTGCATCGTGACGGGCAGGGCCGTGGAGATGCGCTTGGCAACGGAGTTGCGAGCAGCACCATAGGTGCCCATGTCGCCATGGATCAAATCGCCCATATAGCGCACGTAGCGCACGGGCCAGGGGTCGTCCAGACCATACTTCTCATGGTACTCGGCAACCGCCTCGGGCGAGGCACCGTCACCCAACGCCGTGTAGGCGGGGTCGGTCTTGGAGAACGACATAAGGAAGAACACCAGGACGGTGACGCCCAATGCCATGATCGGCAGCGCCACAAGACGCCTTCCAATCAAACGTAGCAAGTTGTTCACGTTCTCTCCCCTTTCTTTTGTCGGTAGGACCAACTGGTATATGAGTACGGGTACTCATTACAAGACCCGAGCGACATCGTTGCCGCCCGGGTCTTTGTTTCAACTATGAGGATACGGCCCCAATGACCGACATCCTGCATACAGACTCAAGCGAGTCTTACGCCTTGACGGTCGCAACGCCCCTGAAGGACATGCTCGTCGTGCCGATGCCCTTGAAGCCATCGAGGGCCTCGCCGTTGGGCGCAGTGGACGGATCGTCCCAGGAAGCGGAGACGGTCTTGACGTGGACAACGGGGTACAGAACGGCGTTGTCGGCAATGATGTTGAAGCACTCGTTCCACTTCTTCTGCTGCTCGTCGCCCTCGGCGGCAAGAGCCTCGTCCATGAGACTGTGGAGCTTCTGCCACTCAGCGGACTCCTTCCACGGGCAACGGGTCTGCATCCAGACGTTGTCGCCGTACCACCAGTTGAGCAGCAGGTCGGGGTCGGCGCCGAAGCAGGAAGGATCGCCAGGGGCAAGGAGGATATCGTAGGCCTCGCCGCCGTCGATGGCAGCGTAGGTGGCCGGCGAGGTATCGGTCTGGATGGTCACATCGAAGCCGAGAGCGTCGAGGTCGTTCTTGACCTGGGCGGCCATGCCCTTAATCTGCTCGTTGTCGGTGGTGCGCAGGGTGATGGCACCCGGGGTGATGCCAGACTCCTCGATGAGCTTCTTAGCCTTCTTGGCGTCGGTCTTGTACACCGTGGAAGCCTCATGATAGTTGGTGAAGCTCTTGGGCAGGTAGCAGCTGGCAGCGGTGGCAAGGCCGGCGAAGGTGTTGCTGACCATCTTCTCGGTGTCGAGCGCATACATGACAGCCTGACGGACCTTGACGTTGTTCCAAGGCTCCTTGGCGACGTTGAACATGATGAAGCGGGTGCCGAAACCCTGAACGTTATCGATCTTGCAGCCGGCGCTCTCAAGCTGGTCGACGGCGTCAGCGGTAACGAGCTCCATAACGAGCGTGGAGCCCTCCTGCTGAGCGGTAACGCGAGCGGTGGGGTCGGTCAGGATGCTGTACTGGATCTTCTTATCCTCGGCAGCATACTCACCGTTGTACTCAGGATTGGGAACCAGGGTAATCTCGGTATCGGAGATAGAGTCGTACATCCAGGGGCCGGAGCCGATCGGCTGCTTGGCGCGATCCTCCTCGGTCTGGGTGGCCGGGGTAACGCGGACGATGGCCAGACGATCCTTGAGCAGGGAGAAGTTGGGGACCTTGGTCTTGACCGTCACGGTGCTGGCGTCCTTGGCCTCGATGGACTCGAAGGGCTGGAAGAACGGAGCATAGGTAGCGGAAGCGGCGCAAGCGGTGTAGGAGGCAACGACATCGTCAGCGGTGACCTCGGTGCCATCGGAGAACTTGGCGCCCTTGCGGATGGTGACCTCGAAAGTGGTGTCGTCCACGGACTTAGGATCGTCGGTGGCGAGCTCGTTGAAGGTGCTGTAGTCGTGGTAATCGATGCCGTAGAGGCCCTCGACGACGTGCCAGTTAGCACCCAGGCCCACAGCGGAGCCGGTGCTGGCGGGATCGAAGCTGGACGGAGCGTAAGCGGAACCAGCGGTGATCACGCCGCCGCCACGGTTGGCGGAATCGGTGGAACCGGAAGCGGAACCCTCGTCGCTAGAGCTGCCACCGCAGCCGGTGAGACCAAGCCCTGCGACAGCAGCGACGCTGCCGGTGAGGCCGAGGAACGAACGCCTGGACATACCCTTGTTGATGATGGCCATGTCTTCTCCTATCAATAGAGAATCTTACTCGGGAGCACCTAGACTTGCCCCCGCGCAACTTGCGGACGATATATACCTTACCTACCGACGAACCCAACTGAGGTGCCGCGCTCGGCGACCGATACATACATACGCTTGAACGGTATTTACTACCGTTCACCGAATTCGTTGACAAACGATTCGCCAGACAGTATGTATCGGCGAGGTGAGATATCAGTCTTCGTCAACCCGCAGGATAGCAGGGTTTTCGCTTGGGTTAGTCAAACGTTTTAGCGTTAATAAAACCCGAAACCAGCAGGCAATCATGGCGAAATAAATGGTTGAAAATCGCGCAATCATGTATATCAGTTGTTTGGCTCGTGTTTAGCTATCGGAATGGCCAGCCGCCGCCTCGGCGCGCTCGGCATTCCATGCAACGAGCGCCTCGTGGACCGCCTTGGCAACATCGGCAGGTATGCCGCGAACTTCCGCGATCTCTTGCTCGCTCGCCGCGCGCAAACGCTTCATCGAGCCAAAATGGCGCATAAGGGCACGTTTTCTGGTGGGTCCCACGCCTGGAACGTCATCGAGTACCGAAACCGTCATGGCTTTATCGCGCAACTCGCGATGGAACGTGATGGCAAAACGGTGCGATTCATCGCGAACCTGTTTAATTAGATAGAGCGAAGCAGACCCGGTCGGCAGCACGACGGGAGTCTCGTCCCAAGGCACGAAAACTTCCTCATCGGCCTTCGCCAAGCCACAAACCGGTATATCGAGCCCAAGAGCCTCAAGTTGCTTGATCGCAGCGGTCAATTGCGGCTTACCGCCATCGACAACGAGCAAATCGGGGCGCGAGCCAAAGCGCTCGTCGACCATGCGCTCGGGAGCATAGCGTCGTCCCAAAACCTCGGACATCGACACGAAGTCGTTTGCCTCGTCCAATTCGGCCTGAATTTTAAAACGACGGTACTGGCTCTTGTCGGCGCGTCCGTTGGTAAACACCACCATCGAGGCGACCGTAAAGGTTCCATGCAGCGTCGAGATATCGAAGCACTCGATACGCATCGGCGGCGCCGGCAGCGCCAGCGCGCTTTCGAGCTCCAGGAGCGCTTGATTGGTGCGGTCGTCAGCGTACCCCGTTCGCATCATGTAGCGCATGAGGGCATGGCGCGCATTTTTGGATGCCATATCGAGCAAACGGTGCTTTTCGCCACGCTGCGGCCTATGGAGATGGCAGGAACGCTCGCGCTTGCCTGCAAGCCACTCCCCCAGCGCCTCCGCATCCTCAAGCTCGACAGAGAGGTTTATCTCAGCTGGAATATCAGCCGTCTCGTCGTAATAGCGCTTAAGAAAGCCCGATTGAAGTTCCTCTTCGTCGACATCCAAACCCTTATCGAGAATAAACTCGCAGGTTCGAACCGTTCGACCCTCACGCACGACAAAGACGCAAGCGGCGGAGATGGTCTCCTCGCGATAGAAACCGATGACATCGATATCGACACTGGAGGGAAAAACGACTTGCTGACGGTCGTCCAGACCCCTGATGACCTCCAAACGACGTTTGACGCGTGCCGCGCGCTCAAAGTCGAGCGCCTCGGCGGCATCCGTCATCTCGGAGGTCAGCTCATCGACGACATCCTTGCGATGGCCCGACAAAAAGCGCTCGACACGCTTGACGTTCTTGGCATAGTCCGTAGGAGAAATCGCGCCGACACACGCACCTGGGCCGCGCCCGACATGGTAGTCGAAGCAGGGACGCCCGTTTTGCGCGCAAATCATATTGACGATGTCTTCCTCGCCCTTGTGGGACTCGACGATACGACGACAACGACGCCACTCCGCACAAGAAGCCGAGCAGATCGGGATCACCTTGCGCAGCGTGTCAATGGTCTCACGCGCCGCGCGGCTATCGGTATAGGGACCAAAATAACGCGTTCCCGGCTTATGACGCTCGCGCGTGTATTTGATAGCGGGATACAGGTCGCCCTTTGTAATGGCGATAAAGGGGTAGCTCTTGTCATCCTTGAGGTCGACGTTAAAGTACGGATGGTACTGACCAATCAAATTGCGCTCGAGCACCAACGCCTCGTGCTCGGTCTCCACCACGATATAGTCAAAGCTCGCCACCAGCTGCATCATCAGCGGGATCTTTTGACGCTCATCCTGCAGTGTCACGTACTGGCGCATACGGGAACGCAGGTTTTTTGCCTTGCCAACGTAGATGACATCGCCCTTGGCATCTTTCCAAAGGTAACATCCGGGCTGCGTGGGAACGCGCGAAACCTGCTCGGCGAGTGTTGGAATGTTGTCGTGACCGGCCACACGCACCTACTTGCGACGAAGCAGCGCCGAGACCTCGGGCATCTTAAGGACGACGGCAAGGCCAAAGGTAACAGCAAGCGAGACGACACCCGCAACGCAAACGTAGCCAAGAGTAATCAGAATCGAGCCGCCAAGTGCCCCGACAAAGTGCTCAAGCGCCCACATGACGCCGGCGCCTGCGGCAGCACCCAGGCCACCGAGCAAAAGGCCAAAGAAACCGCCATGCAGGATAGATTTGACCTGAAGGCCACGCAGACGACGACGCAGCCACCATAGCGAACATCCGACCAAGATCACGTAGTCGACGACATACGAAAGCGCGATTGCCGGCATACCGAAGCCCAGCACAACGCCAAACAGCAGAACCGAGCCGGCCTGGCCGATGGCGGAATACAGGCAATAGCGGCTATAGGGCTTCATGTCGAGCAAGGCAGAGAAGCTCTTCTGCATCAATACGACCACGCCGTAGAGCGGCAGCGAGAACGCCAGGTAGACAAGGAACTCGGACACCAGCGCCACGCCGGACTCATCAAACTTGCCGGCACAGTAAATCATGTTGAGCGGACGCGCGAAGACAATCAGGTACAGCGCGAACGGAATCAGGAAGAACAGCATCTGGGCGACGCCACGCGAAATGCCCGTGCGAACGCTGTCGTAATCCTTCTCCTGTGCGTCGTGAGAGAGCTCGGTATAGAGCGCCGTCGAAAGCGAGGCGGCAATCAGCGCGTAGGGCAGCGTGTACCACAGGCGCGCATAGGCGATGACGGAAGGACCGGTCTCGGGCTGGACCACCAGCGCGGCAGCGTTGGTGATAGAAGTCGAGACAAACATGCACACCGTGGCGAGCAGCGTCGGGATACCGAGCGCAATCGTCTGGCGCAGCGCGGGGTCCTTAAAGTCGATATGGATATGGGGATGCACGCCGTGCTTGCCAAGCGCGGGGATCTGACATGCCATCTGAACAAAGACACCGAGGGTCGTACCGGCCGCAATCAAGATGATGCCGGCACGTTCACCAAACTGTGCGGACACGGGCGCAAAACCCATAAAGCTCGCAATGACGATCACATTGTTGAGGACCGGGGCAAACGTCGACCAGAAGTAGTCGCGGTGTGCGTTGAGAACGCCCGAAAACACCGAGCCCAAACCATAAAACAGAATCTGGATGGCAAAGAAACGGAACATGAACGCAGCGGTATCCATGCTGCCGCCGTCACCCGAAAGGAACGATTGCGTCCAGATAAAGCCCGGGGCGAACACGGTCCCCAGCAACGAAATGCCACCCAGCACCAAAAGCAGAATGCCAAGCAGGTTGCCCACGTACTCGTTCGAGGCCTCGCGACCCTGCTCACGCCTCACGCCCATGTACACGGGCAAAAACGCCGTCACGAGCATGCCGCCCATCACGAGTTCGTAGAGCATATTGGGCAGGTTGTTGGCGACCTGATAGGAGGACGAGAGTAGCGACATGCCGATAGCGGCCGCCATTGCCCACGTGCGGATAAAACCGGTAACGCGAGACACGATAGTCAGGATGGTCATAAGCCCGGCGGAACGACCAACCGTGGAGTAGTCCGACGAACCCATGTCGTCAGTGTCATCTCGCGACGAAGAAGCTTCGGATGAGGGTGTCTGAGGCGCAGATTCTTTTGCAAAATGAGCTCCGCGCTTCAATTCTTCCTGCGGCATCGCTCAGTCCTCTCTCGTAATCGCGGCAACCGTCGCCCCGCAAAATGCAATTAAATCATCGGGTGCAAGCTCGAGCTGATAACCACGCTTGCCTCCCGAAATAAAAATGGTATCCCAAAGGACGCATGTCTCATCAATGAGCGTCCGGTAGCGTTTTTTCATACCGACCGGGCTGCAGCCGCCGCGAACGTAGCCAGTCGCCGCAAGCAAATCCTTCACATGCATCATGGCCAAGGACTTCTCCCCCGCGGCACGCGCGGCGGACTTTAGATCGAGCTCGTCGGCAACAGGGATGCAGCACACGACATAGTCGTTGGACGGTGTCACGCAGACCAAAGTCTTAAATCCTTGACCGGGCTCCTCGCCAAGCTGCTCCGAAATCGCGACCCCCAGGCCCACCGACTCATCACCATCGTCTTCGTACGTATGTAGAACATAGGAAATGCCGGCGCTTTCCAGCTCGCGCATCGCATTGGTTTTTGGCGTCTTTACAGCCTTTGCCATGACATATCCTTTCCCTCGCATTCGGACGCAAGGATTAAGTATATGTCCAATTCGGCTGCATACGTCACTTCGGCACAGCAAGCGCCATCGAATCACAAGGAGTCGATGGCGCCCATAAACTGAATCGCCTATTTATTGAGCATCAAGTTGAGCCTGACGCTCCCGGTCACGCCTGAGCAACGGCGCCAAAAACTTGCCCGTATAACTCTGCGGACAGCCCGCAACCTGCTCCGGTGTGCCCGAAACCACGACGGTTCCGCCGCCGTTGCCGCCCTCGGGACCCATATCGATCAGGCGGTCGGCAACCTTGATGACATCAAGGTTGTGTTCGATCACCAGCACCGTGTTGCCCGCATCGACCAAGCGCTGCAGCACATCGAGCAGCTGGCGGACGTCCTCAAAATGAAGGCCGGTCGTCGGCTCGTCCAAAATATAGAACGTCTTGCCCGTCTGGCGTCGATGAAGCTCCTTGGCAAGCTTCACACGCTGCGCCTCGCCGCCCGAGAGCGTCGTGGCGGGCTGGCCCAGGCTCACGTATCCTAAGCCTACATCGTACAGCGTCTGGAGCTTGCGCTTAATCTGCGGGATATTCCCAAAGAAGGCCAGTGCCTCGGTGACGCTCATGTCGAGCACGTCCGAGATGGTCTTGCCACGGTAGGTGACCTCGAGTGTCTCGCGGTTGTAGCGTTTACCGCCGCAAACTTCGCAGGGAACGTAGATATCGGGAAGAAAGTGCATCTCGATCTTGATCTGTCCGTCGCCCTTGCACGCCTCACAGCGTCCGCCACTCACATTAAAGGAGAAACGACCCGGCGAGTAGCCGCGCGCCTTCGACTCCGGCGTACTCGCAAACAGCGCGCGAAGATCATCCCACAGGCCGATATAGGTAGCAGGGTTGGAACGCGGCGTGCGGCCAATCGGCGACTGGTCGATATCGATAACCTTATCGATACACTCAATGCCCTCGATTTTCTTATACGGACCCACAGGGCGCGTCGAGCGGTGAATGGCATTCGTAAGGGCAGGCGCAATGGTGTCGGTAACCAGGGAGCTCTTGCCCGATCCCGACACGCCGGTAACAACCGTAAGCGTACCAAACTCGATCTTGGCGGTAACGTTTTTGAGGTTGTTGGCTCGAGCACCCGTAATTTTAAGGCAGCCGCGACCGGGCTTGCGCCGTTCATCAGGCACCCGAATCATTCGTTTGCCGGTCAGGTAAGCGCCCGTCATCGACTCAGGACACGCCATGATATCGGCAGGCGTTCCCGCCGCGACTACGTGTCCGCCGTTGACGCCGGCGCCGGGCCCCATGTCGATCACGTAGTCGGCGGCACGGATTGTATCCTCGTCGTGTTCGACAACGATAACGGTATTGCCGATATCGCGCAGGCGCTCGAGCGTCTTGATCAGGCGCTCGTTGTCACGCTGATGAAGACCGA
Organism: uncultured Collinsella sp.; assembly: GCA_900548495.1. Taxonomy (GTDB): domain Bacteria; phylum Actinomycetota; class Coriobacteriia; order Coriobacteriales; family Coriobacteriaceae; genus Collinsella. Next base: position 10,872 of record URKT01000034.1, read on the forward strand.
TCGAGGGCTCATCCAGAATATAGAGCACGCCCATGAGACCCGCGCCGATCTGCGTTGCCAGGCGAATACGCTGCGCCTCGCCACCAGAAAGCGTCGCCGAGGCACGATCGAGCGTCAGATAGTCGAGTCCAACATCGACCAGAAAACGCAAGCGCTCCAGGATTTCCTTGACGATGCGCCCGCCGATAAACTGTTGGCGCTCGGTGAGCTCCAGGCCCTCAAAAAACTCGAGCGACTCACGGCACGACAGGCAACAAACCTCGTAAATGGACTTGCCGCCCACGGTGACGGCGAGCATCTCAGGGCGCAAACGAGCGCCGTGGCAGCTCGAGCACGGTTCCTCGCGAATGTACTTCTCCAAGCGCGCCTTGGTGTTCTCATTCGTCGTCTCGGTATAGCGCTCGTACAGGATATTGCGCACGCCCGAGAACTTGGTGTCCCACTGGCTGCGGCGCCCATCGAGCTTTTGATAATCGACCGAAATCTTCTGGTCGCCCATGCCGTCTAAAAACGCGCGACGCACCCGCGGAGGCAGATCTTCCCACGGCGTATCGACACTCACCTTGAAGTGTTTACAGACCGCAGCGAAAATCTGCGGATAGTAGTTAGAGTTGCCAAACAGGCTGCCAAAGACCCCGTCGGCGATCGACTTCGAGGGGTCTTCGATTAGGGCCTCGGCATCGACCGTCTTCTTAAAGCCCAGGCCGTCGCACTCAGGACATGCGCCATAGGGAGCGTTGAACGAAAAATCACGCGGCTGAAGATCGTCAATGGAGTGACCATGCTCCGGGCACGCCAAGGCCAACGAATACTCCAGCAGCTCGCCCTCGGTCCCCTCGGGAGCATCACGATTGGGCAGCATGTACACGTTTACATTGCCGTGAGCCAGCGCGGTCGCCTGCTCAACAGACTCGGCAATACGGCCCAGAGAGTTCTCACGGATCACGATGCGATCGACCACGACCTCGATATCGTGCTTGAACTTCTTGTCCAGATCGATCGGATCGTCGAGCGAGCGCACTTCACCGTCGACACGCACGCGGCTAAAGCCCTCGGCGCGAAGGTCCTCAAACAGTTTGGTGTACTCGCCTTTTCGCCCGCGCACCACCGGTGCCAGCACAAACGCGCGGCGGCCCTCCCCCGCCGCCAAGACCTTGTCGGCAACCTGGTCGGTCGTCTGACGCTCAATGACGCGGCCGCATTCGGGGCAGTGCGGGGTGCCCACACGGGCGAACAGCAGGCGCAGATAGTCATAAATCTCGGTTACGGTGCCAACCGTCGAGCGAGGGTTTTTAGACGTCGTCTTTTGGTCAATCGACACCGCCGGCGAAAGGCCGTCGATTGAATCCAAGTCGGGTTTGTCCATCTGGCCCAAGAACTGGCGCGCATAGCTTGAAAGGCTCTCGACGTATCGACGCTGGCCCTCGGCATAGATAGTGTCAAATGCCAGCGAACTCTTGCCCGAGCCAGAAAGACCGGTAATGACCACGAGTTGGTCACGCGGAATGGAAACATCGATATCGCGGAGGTTGTGCTCACGAGCGCCGCGAATAACGATAGAAGAATCAGACATGGAAGCTCCTTGCCTCCTATTGCATCGAATCATACTGTCGATGAGTTTAGCGCACTCGACGCGCACAGATGTTCGTAATACAAGATTCGCAGACCTTTAGCTTTGCGTATCGGGTGCTTTGTTTCTCGAAATGCCGTGGAAAGGTTACAGTAATCTACTACTGAACTTAATTTGCTGTAACAGAGGAACGTCCATGACCGAAGATATCCCCCTTGAAATCACTTCGAGCGACATGGCCAATCTGCCCATATTCATCGCCGTCCTTATCGTGGCCACCGTCGTCGTGCGCGTGTATTTTTCAATCAAACACAATGAAAAGCCGCCCATTGCCCGCGTCTTTTGGTGCGCGACGCTCCTCATCCCGCTCGGCATGGTAGCTGCATGGATTACGAATCAATTGCTCGTAAATGAGGACAATTCCCTATGGGTCCTTTCTTATTCGGCGCTCGGTGCTACCGCCGTCATACTTCTTGTCGAGCCCTTGGTTTCGGGACTTATCGACCAAACCGATCTTGCGACGGGAACGGTTGCCTGTATTTGCCGTGACATCCTTGTCATCGCCGCTGTTTCAGCGCTCTCGTTCGTTTCGCTCGAAATTGCCTGTAACGAAACGTTCTATCGCATTCCCGCCAACTCATTCGGGTTTTCCGTCGGGCTGCTCGCGACGGTTCTGCTCTCCCTTTATTTGCTGGGACAGCGTCATGGAGGCGTCATGGCCCTCGTGCCCGTCGCCTGTTGCATCCTTGGCATTGCCGAGCACTTCGTCATAACGTTTAAAGGCGAAGCCATCCTGCCAAGCGATATCTTGGCCCTTGGCACCGCAATGGAAGTGAGCGAGGGATACGAGTTTACCTTTACCGCCGGAATCGTAACCTCTCTCGCCCTGCTGGAGATTTCCCTGGGGCTTCTTTCGCTTATCCGACCGCGAAAGCTCCGTACGCCCACCCATGTCTTCCCCGCAATCGCCGCTAACCTCTGCGCTTTTCTGCTAGTGACCGTTGTGGGGCTCTCAGGCTTTTCCAGCATCGACTTGGAGCAGGCGCTGGATTTTGGATTTGACCGTTGGCAGCCCATCACCACATATACGTCTCAGGGTTTTATCACTTCGTTCACCGAAATGGTCAACGAGTTGCCCATTGAGAAGCCCGAAGGCTATACGCCCGATGAGGCGCAGAGCATCGAGCAGGAGCTCGCCGCCGCCTACGACAGCACGTATGGCTCGAGCGAGCAGCGCGCGGCTGCCGTTGCCCAGTTCAATGAAATCAAGCCGACGATTGTTGCCGTCATGAACGAGAGTTTTAGCGACCTTTCGTGCTTTGAGCAGCTCCAGGCGGCCGGGTACACCGGCCCCGCATTCTACAACTCGCTTCCCGACACACTTGTTCGCGGCACCATGCTCGCTTCGGTCACCGGTGGCGGAACGGCAAACTCCGAATTCGAATTTTTGACCGGAGCGACAACGGCCTTTGTCGGATTAGGCAAGATCCCCTATCAGCTGTATCAGATGAATGGCGTCAACAGCCTGGCAAAGGACCTTAAAGAGCTTGGGTATACCGCTACCGCTATGCACCCGCAAAACCCCGTCAACTACCATCGAGATAAGATCTATCAGCAGCTGGGCTTTGGAGACTTTCTTTCAATCGGCGATTTCGAAGGTGCGCCCTGTTACCATGCCGGCGTATGCGACTACGCCACCTACGACAAGATACTCGACCTGCTTAGAACCGACGAAGCGCCGCAGTTCATCTTTGACGTCACGATGCAAAATCACGGCGGCTACGACTATGGCACCGTTCCCGCCGAAGAGCTGACAAACTATTGGGTCGAGGGAGCCAGCGAGGGCGCCAATAGCGCGCTCAACACCTATCTCACCTGCATCAACGCATCCGACCGGGACCTCGAGTACTTTATCAACGAGCTCCGCAATATCGGCAGACCGGTTGTTCTTGTCTTTTTTGGCGACCATCAGCCGAGCGCCGCAACGACTCTCAACGACGAGCTGTACCCTCAGGAAGATACGGCAAGCCACGCTTTCCGTGTCTATCAGTCAACCTATTTCGTCTGGGCTAACTATGAAATCGCCGGCAATACCGAGCTCAACGTCTACGACACCGTCGGGGCAAACGAGATTGCAGCCATTACCCTTAATAAGATCGGCGCCCCGCTCACCGACTATCAAAAGGCCCTGCTTGCAACAAGGTCAGATGTGCCCACCATCAATGTCGCCGGCTATCTCGGTGCCGACGGGCTGCGCTACAACTTGGAATCTGAAGACAGCCCATACACCTCGACGATCGACAAGCTGCAGCGCATGCAATACCTCGAGTTCGCCAGCAAAGTTCAGTAAGCCCGCCCATTCGCTTGGGCCCATCGTATTGCAAGCATGCTCGGCCCAAATGCATCGCAAATGACTCCCGCTCGCAAACGAGGGTACAATGACGCTCGTGTCACATCACGGGGCCCCGGCCCCAACATATACAAAGGAGTCATACATGGGTTGCGAGCACGCACAGGCCGCCGGCGGACAAACGTCGCCGTCGCAATTTGAGGAGAACACGCTGTCCGAGGTCAAACGCGTCATCGCCGTGCTTTCCGGCAAGGGCGGTGTCGGCAAGTCGTTTGTCACCGGTGCCATCGCCACCGAGCTTGCCCGTCACGGCCACAAGGTCGGCGTCCTCGATGCCGACATCACCGGTCCCTCTATCCCCAAGATGTTCGGTATGAGCGGACGCCACGTCCATGCCCTTGGCAACCTTATGCTGCCCGAAATCTCCGAGCACGGCGTCAAGGTCATGAGTTCCAACCTGCTGCTCCAAAACGAGACCGACCCCGTCCTTTGGCGCGGTCCGGTCATCGCAGGCGCCATTAGGCAGTTCTGGAGCGAGACCTCGTGGGGCCCCATCGACTACCTGCTGGTCGACATGCCTCCGGGAACAGGCGACGTCGCTCTCACCGTCTTCCAGTCACTGCCCGTCGACGGCATCGTCATCGTCACGAGCCCGCAGGATCTGGTCTCGATGATCGTCGCCAAGGCGGTCAACATGGCCGAGAAGATGAACGTCCCCATTCTGGGCATCGTCGAAAACATGAGCTATATTGAGTGCCCCGACTGCGGCAGGAAGATCGAGGTCTTTGGCAAGAGCAGGCTCCCCGAGGTCGCAGAGCGCTATAACCTCGACATCTTGGGCCAGCTTCCCATTAATCCGGCACTCGCCGTGGCCTGCGATAAGGGCGAGGTCGAGACCGCACTGCCCGATGGCATGTTGCCCAAGGCAGTCTCTGCCGTCGAGGCCATTACCCCGCACGAGACCGACGAGGCCTAAGTGAACACGAGCGCCTTCTATGACGTCCTGGTAATCGGCGGCGGGGCCTCGGGTCTCGCCGCCGCCGTTACGGCCGCACGCGCTGGCAAAAGTGTCTGCATCGTTGAGCGCGATGTCGCCTGCGGCCTTAAACTCCTTGCGACCGGCAACGGCCGCTGCAATCTCTCAAACGAAACGATTGATCCTCGGCGGTACAACCACCCCGCTTTCATCGAATCCGTCATGGGCCCCCGGCCCGAACAAGAGCTTATGGGCTTCTTCTCCTCGCTGGGCATCATGACGACCTCCGAGGAAGGTCGACTGTACCCACGCTCCCTTCGCGCCGAATCGGTGCGCGACGCGCTTCTCAACGTTTGCGATCGTCTGGGCATCACCTTAATCTGCGGAGCCAATGTTGCCACGGCGCACAAAGTTTCCGAAGGCTGGGCACTCCAAATAGACCGTCCTGCACGGGCGCTCAAGGCAAAAAAGCACGACGACCGAAAATCGGAGCTCCGCTCGCTTCGGAGGGCACTCGCCGATACCCCGCGCAACAACGTGGCCTTGCAGGCACATGCCGTAATTATCGCAACGGGTGGCAACCCCGCCGGCATCGCCGAGACGTTTAGCCTCCCCCTGACGCCGCTGCGCCCCGTCCTCTGCCCCGTGTCGGCATCGGTCGTCGGCGACCGGATGGCCCTCAAGACGTTGGATGGCCTACGCGTCCGTGCCCGCTTGACGCTCACCCGCAATCATGAGGAGCTCTGGTGCGAAGACGGCGAGGTGTTGTTCCGGACCTTCGGCATCTCAGGTGTCGCCGCCTTTAACCTCTCCCGACGCATACAGCACGGCGACACGATCCTGCTCGACGTTTTCCCCGACCTCTCTAAAGACGAGCTGCTCGATATACTCAACCGGCGCGTTGAACTGCTCGGCCGCTTTTCGCCCCACGACCCCCGCTGGCTCGACGGCATGCTCGCCCCGCAACTCTCCCGCGTCGTCTGCACAGCGTTCGAGCAGTGCCATCCAGGCTCCAACGATGTCATCCACCTGGTCTCGATCCTCAAGCACTTTAAGTTGCTCGTCGAGGGAACAGCCGAGGAGCGCTCGGCGCAGGTCACGCGTGGTGGCGTATCTGTCGAGAGCATCTCAACACCCAGTCTACGCGCGCGCAGCGCTGTCGACGCCCCGCTTTACGTCTGCGGCGAAGCGCTCGATATCGACGCCGACTGCGGTGGCTTCAACCTTGCATGGGCGTGGCTTTCGGGCATTCGCGCTGCAAGTAACCTATAGCCGCGCAGTCTATAATCAAAACGCATTCGGGCCGTCTGGGACACCGGACGGCCTCTTTCTTGCATCTAAGGAGACCTCGATGATCGAAATCACCCAAGTCACTGCGTCGCTCGATGAAGCCGGCGATGAAAATGCTTGCCTCATCGTTGGCAAGCGAGTCGTCAAACGCGTCCTACGTTGCAAAGACTCCGAGATCAAGTCCATCGAGCTCCACCGCAAGTCCATCGATGCCCGCAAAAAACGAGACGTTCATTTTATCCTGAGCTTTCGTGTTGAGCTGACTAGTCCCCACCTCGAGCGAGAAGCGGTCGACAGCGTTGCCGAGCGTGACCGCTCGCGCGTACGCGCGATAGAAGACGATGAGCCTTCATTCCCCTCCCCCGTCTCCGACGCACCTCAAGAACGCCCTGTCGTTGTCGGCGCCGGATGCGCCGGCCTTTTCGCTGCGCTCACGCTCGCCGAAGCAGGTCTTAAGCCCTTGCTTATCGAGCGCGGCGACCCGGCATTTCGCCGCTCGCATGCGATCGACCTCTTTCTAAAGGAGCGCATCCTCGACCCCGAGAGCAATATTCAGTTTGGTCTGGGCGGTGCGGGGACCTTCTCGGACGGCAAGCTCAATACGGGAACAAAAAATCCCGCCCATCGCCTTATCCTCGAAACCTTCGTCGAGGCGGGTGCGCCCCGCGATATTCTGTGGGATGCCAAGCCGCACATTGGCTCCGACATCCTTCCCAAGGTTGTCACCGCTATATCCCAGCGCATCGAGCAGCTCGGAGGTATCGTCCGTTATCGAACAAAGCTCGTCGACATTCACATCGACGCGTCTGGCGCCATCACCGGTATTGATGTCCAATCGTCCCAAGACGCCGCTTACGAGCCGATCGAGACAAAGCACCTCATCCTCGCCTGCGGGCATTCTGCTCGCGATATTTTTGAGCTCCTTAAGGACCACAACGTGGCCCTCGCACAAAAGACCTTTGCCATGGGCGTTCGCATCGAGCATCCGCAACGCGACATCGACAGAGCCCAATATGGAGCCTCGGCGGGACATCCAGCGCTCGGGGCGGCCCCCTACAAACTTGTTGCCCATCTTCCCAACGGCCGCAGCGTGTTCTCGTTTTGCATGTGCCCCGGCGGACAGGTTGTTGCCGCCTCTTCAGAACCGTGCCATCTGTGCGTCAACGGGGCCAGTCTCAATGCCCGCGACGGACGCAACGCAAATGCCGCCCTGCTCGTTAACGTCACGCCTGAGGACCTTCCCAACGATGACCCGCTCGCCGGCATCGAGCTCCAGCGTGCCTGCGAGGCGGCCGCCTATCGCCTGGGCGGTTCCAACTGGAACGCACCGGCACAACTCGTCGGAGATTTCCTCGCAGAACGCGCCAGCAAGGCGCCCGGAAAGGTAAAGCCCACCTATCCGCTCGGTGTGACCTGGACGGCAATTGACGAAGCCCTACCGCAGCATATCGTCGAGTCGCTCCGCCTGGGACTTCCCCTACTCGGAAAAAAGCTACGAGGCTACGACCGTCCCGACGCCGTTCTTACCGGCGTGGAGACTCGTTCGAGCTCACCGGTCACTGTTACCCGAGACCGAACGTGCCATGCCGTGTCGACCCCGGGCCTCTACCCTTGTGGTGAGGGAGCTGGATATGCCGGCGGCATCATGAGCGCGGCCACCGACGGCATCCGTTGTGCTGAAGCCCTAATCGCAGACCTCTAACGCACAAATTCCAGCGCGCAAAAGACATAGGCCCCGAGCTCCACAGGGAACTCGGGGCCTGTTCGCTATTTCTTAAACCGTGCACCCTGGCGTTTTCTGCCCGATGCGAACGTGGAACCCTTGCGGGCCTGCAAACGCAAGCGCTCGATCGTCTCGTCCTCAGACGCACCCTCGAGCATCGCCCGAATCTGAACGACGGCATCGCGCAGGCGCGCCGCCTCCTCAAAGTCCATGGCGGCAGAAGCGTTGCGCATATCCTCTTCCATGGTTTCGACGATCCGCACAAGCTCGTCATGCGGCAGTTCTTCCAACTGCTCCGCAAGTGTCTGCTCGGGTGCCACCGTTTCCGGCACGCCGCCCTCGCCCGACTCATCGGGCGTATAGAATGCGCCATGGCCAAGGGAGTCGCCCTTCGAGCGCCCCTTGGAACCCACGGTTTTTTCGGCTTCGGCAATAAAACTTGAGATGTCGTTGATGGCTTTGCGCACCGTCTTGGGCACAATGCCATGCTCTTCGTTATATGCCATCTGAATCTCGCGACGGCGCTGCGTCTCCTCGATGGCCTCTTTCATCGAATCGGTCACAACGTCCGCATACATGATGACTTCGCCATCGGCGTTACGGGCCGCGCGGCCAATCGTCTGAATCAGCGAACGGCGGTTGCGCAAGAAGCCTTCCTTATCGGCGTCGAGAATTGCCACCAGTGAGACCTCGGGAAGATCCAAGCCCTCGCGGAGCAGGTTGATGCCAACGAGAACATCGATCTTTCCCTCGCGCAGCGTTCGCAGGATCTCGACACGGTCCATCGTCGCTGTATCGGAGTGCATGTAATTGACCTTAATGCCCGCGTCGAGCAGATGGTCGGTCAGGTCCTCGGCCATGCGTTTGGTCAACGTGGTCACCAGCACGCGCTCTTTGCGTGCAACGCGCTCGCGAATCTCGTCCTCAAGATCGTCAATCTGACCGCGAACCGGACGCACATCGATCTTGGGATCGAGCAGACCGGTCGGACGAATAATCTGCTCAACGTCGTTCTGGCTAACCCGCAACTCGTAATCGCCCGGCGTGGCCGAAACATAGATAAACTGGGGTATCCTTGCCTCAAACTCATCGAAACGAAGCGGGCGGTTATCGAGCGCCGAGGGCAGGCGAAAACCGTGTTCCACCAGCGTCACCTTACGCGAGCGGTCACCTTCGTGCATGCCGCGAATCTGCGGCACCGTCACATGGCTCTCATCGATGATGCAGAGCATATCCTTGGGAAAGTAATCGATTAGGGTAAACGGCGGCTCACCCGGCTTGCGACCGTCCAGATGACGCGAGTAGTTCTCGATGCCGTTGCAAAAGCCCATCGTCTCGAGCATCTCAAGATCATAATCGGTGCGCTGCTGCAGACGCTGCGCCTCGAGCAACTTGTCGGTCGCCTTGAGCTCCGCCACGCGCTTCTCGCACTCTTCGCTGATCGATTTCAGAGCCGCCTTGACCTTCGGCTTCTCGGTCACGTAGTGCGATGCCGGCCATACGGGGATGGCCTCGTACTCACGAAGCATCTCACCGGTGACCTCATCGATCTCGGCAATCAGCTCGACCTCGTCGCCAAAGAACTCAAACCGCAACGGATGCTCGGCATAAGGCGGATACACGTCGACAACATCGCCGCGCACGCGGAACGTGCCGCGTGCCAGGTCATAGTCATTGCGATCATATTGAATGTCGATAAGTGCATGGATAAAGTCATCGCGCTCAAGCGGCACCTTCTTGTCGACGTTTGGAGCCAGACCCGCATAGTCCTCAGGAGAGCCAATGCCATAGATACACGAGACCGATGCGACAACGATCACATCACGTCGAGAGAGTAGCGATGCGGTCGCCTGATGTCGCAGCATCTCAACCTCTTCGTTAATCGAGGAGTCTTTCTCGATATATGTATCGCTTTGCGGCACATACGCCTCGGGCTGATAGTAGTCGTAGTACGAGACGAAGTAGACCACAGCGTTGTTGGGAAAGAACTCTTTGAGCTCGCTCGCAAGCTGAGCGGCGAGCGTTTTATTCGGAGCCATGACCAGCGTCGGCTTTCCCAGGGCCTCAATAGTCTTTGCCATCGTGAAGGTCTTGCCCGAACCAGTCACGCCCAGCAAAACCTGATAGCGGTCTCCGTCCCTCACGCCCTGCACAAGCGACTCAATGGCCTTAGGCTGGGAACCGGCAGGCTCATAGGGAGACACGACCTTAAACGGCACGTCAGAGCCTTCAACGCCAAAGCGCTTAAGTTCACCACCAACGCGTTCTACTTCAAATTCCGCCATGGATACTCCTAACTCATATATCTGCAGTATACGCAGGCGGCAGGCATAGTCCTATACGAACCGATCGGGATAGAGGGTCTTGTAGCGAACCCAGGCATTATTGACACGAATCAGATACGCCTGCGTCTCGGGAAAGGTGATTGCATTATGAAGCGACGTACTCTGCTGCGCCCATCCGTCGACATTGCCCATGCCGGCGTTATAGGCGGCAATGGCACTGTCAGTCGACCCGTTAAAATACGCTAGAAGATACGAGAGATACGCACAGCCAAGCTCGATATTCGTAGCCGGATCGTTAAGGTTGTCGGCCGAATACTCGCCACCGTCGACAAGGCCCTTGGCGATCATATCCTGGGCAGTCTCGGGCATCAGCTGCATCAATCCCTGAGCACCCTGATTCGACTCGGCCTCGGGATCCCAATTCGATTCAGACTTAATGACAGCGCACACCAGATACGGATCCAGATTATGCGAAATACTGGATTGCTTTACATACGCCTCGTAGTCAATCGGATACAGCGGCTTAAAGAAAGCGGCAGGAGCATACGAGTAAACGAATGAGATAAGGCCGAAGGCAAAAACGGCAGCCAGCGGTATAAGGCGATACCACGTAAGGAAACGTGTCTTAGGCATCGGCCTCCTCCTTATCCACTACATCCCCGAACCCATGGCGCGAAAGCCATGCGTCCAGTTGTTCAAAGAGCGAGTTATCGTCTGCCGCATTGTCAATCACAGTTGTAGCGAGATTGCACAGCACAGACTCTTCGGGCTGGCAAGCAGAACGGGCATCGAAATCAGATGGCTCCATGCCACGTTGAATAGCGCGCTCGCGACGAACTGACAAAGGGGCGCTGATGACCAAAATTTCATCAGCCAGGCCAAATGCATCCTCAAAACCAGTCGGAGCAGAAACCTCGACCACCGCAAAAGGATAACGGGAAGATGAAACAGTACAACAAACCGGATCGAGAATCCTAAGCGAAAGCTGTTCAATCAGAATGGGATGCACGATGTCATTGAGCCGTGCGACCGAATCAGGAGAAGCGAAAGCTCGAGAAGCGAGGATGCCGCGGCGAATGCCGCCTTCCTCATCCAAAATGTCCCAACCGAATTCATCCGCGAGTGTATTGACGATATCAGAGCCCGGCACATACAGCGATTTTGCAAGCTCATCCAGATCGATAAGCATAGCGCCACGAGATTCGAAATAGCGGCAGGCAGTCGACTTACCCGAAGCAATATTGCCCAAGACAAATACGGTAAACATCAAGCCCCCCCTAACGCCAATGCGAGTAATTATCGCTCAAATACACTAGATGGACTCAAAATACAGCCAAACAGTAAGAGCACATACGGGGGAGCTAGGTCCCAAAGTACAACGTGTATACAACGCAAAAAGGGGGAGACCGCGAGGCCTCCCCCTTCTCAGTTCAAGCGTACGGCTCGGTGCCGTCCACCGGTCAGCGGCGCCCTGGCCTCCCACGGGCTGACCCCGC
>URKT01000035.1 GCA_900548495.1 uncultured Collinsella sp.
CCGAGCCCAAAGCCGTACGCCAGCATCCAAAGTCGACATTTTTCGACATCTTTGGATGCTGGCGTACGGTATTTTGCAACATAGTCATTCGGGACGTTCTTTTAAATGACTAGTCGTTAAAGTGCGTCCCCAACGACTAACTAGCCGTGGAAGCGTGCTATGGGCGCAAGTGGCTGTTCGCGAAAGACGCGCTCGACGGCGGCGCGGTATTCGTCGACCTTTTTGGTCTTACGTACGAGCTTGTGAACGGTAGCGGGGTCGGCGAAAGCGCACTTGGCGTAGAACCACCACTCCTTCATACGAAAGACCGCGTTGCCGCCAATCTCTTCTGCATAGACCGCAAACAGCGTGTCGTGGAAGCGCTGCAGCTCAGCAGCCGTTGCAGCAGGGCCACCCTTGACCATGCGAGCGAGCGCGGGATTCGCAAGCAAGCCACGCCCCAGCATTACATGGCGCGTGCCGGGATAGGCCTCCACCAGCGCGTCCATATCCTCAAGATCGAAAATGTCACCGTTATAGGCCACGGGGAACGGCGCGCGTTCCAGCGTCTCGCCGTAAAACTCCTTGCGCGGCGATCCCGTATAGCGGTCCTTTTGCACGCGCGGGTGCACGATCAGCTCTGCCAACGGCATGCGGCAATACAGATCGAGCACACGCTCGTATTCGTCGTCGCTCTCAAGCCCCAGCCTGGTCTTGACCGATACCGGCAACGGTGACCGCTCGCACACATCGCTCAAGAACACCTCGAGCTCGTCGAGGTTGCGCAGAAAGCCCGATCCTTTACCCTTGGCAACAACCGTACCCGAGGGGCAGCCAAGGTTGAGATTGACCTCGCGGTAGCCCATGTCGGCGAGCACCTGTGCCGCCCATACAAACTCGTCCGCGTTCTTAGACATCAGCTGAGGCACTACGTTGAGCCCCTGGTTATTGGCAGGATCGATCTCCTTAAACGCCTTGCCGCCAAAGCGGTTTCCCACCCGCGGCGGCGGCAAAAACGGCGTGTAGTAGCAGTCGAGCGCACCAAAGCACTCCGCATGCACGCGGCGGAACACATGCCCAGTAATCCCCTCCATAGGGGCCAACGATAGAATCATCAACATCTACTCTCAGATCAATGCGGTAAAGGGACTGCCCCCTTGTCACATGCATTATGCCTTGTGCTTCAGATGATTCACAAGGCAGAGGTAGCTACTTGACGATAATCACCCTTCCATCCGTCGCCTCACGCAACGAAGGTGAATGCTTTTCCGCGAAGTGAACGAGTAAAATCGGACCCCCGAAGCATCGACACTTTTGGAAGACCAATTCCTGCGGTTTTATCACTCAAATCCTGCGGTTTTTGCATCCAAAAGTGCGAATGCTTCAGAGGTCCAGAATAGGTCGTTCACTTCTCGGGAAACCATTCACCTTCGATTTGCTGGCGCTCACAAACAGCGAGAGGCTGTCCCGCGACAGCCCCCTTGCGCGTCATTCGCCCCATGACAGCGGCTCCATGCTCCAAAAACGACGTTCATGATCACGACGACCGCCAACAGCACGCTGTTGACCGCTATGTCTGAACAACAGACACCCTCCACTCATCTATACTCAAGAGCATGTGCGCATCGCCCAAAAACGATGAGAGTCGAGGCCCCATGCAGCAGCTCACCGAACAAGAAAAGAAACGCATCCAGCGGTACTGCACATACCCCAAGATCGCAGCGACCGCACTCGTCATGTCGTTCGTGGCATGCCTGTTGATGTTGCCGCTCCAAATGATCAACGATATCGCGTTCCACCAAAAGGAATTCCAACCCGCGGGCATATGTACCGCCATCGCACTCACCGCAATCGAACTCGCCATCTTTTGCTATTGCGCTCTTGCGCCGCGCTTTGGAATGCAGGGCAAACAGTGGAAGGAGCTGCAGAGCAGGCTTGCGGTAGCCCAGACTAACAAGGACCGTTCCGCGGAGGTCGCCGGCGTGCTTTCCGCGCAAGCTGCCGGCCGCATGCTCAAGAACAGCGATAACGATCTCGCGCGCGACCTGGGCGGTGCCGCCGAGGTCGCCGGCGCCGTAGGGGCAGTCGCCACGGCGGCAGACGTGCTAGCCGAAACCTCGAGCAATGCCGAGGCCATGGCAAACGCATACGGCGTGACGATTCCAAGCGTCAAGAAGCAGGTCATAGCTCTCGCAGTGGTGCCCGTCATTGTGCTGCTTGGCGTCTACATCCCGCAGTTTATCCAGGGAAATAACGAGCTTCAGGCAAGAAAGGCTGCAGCCGCCGAGCAGCTCGCCATCGCGCAAGATGCCTTGGAGCCCGTGTGCGAACGCGTCGCAGCAGACGACCCATACGTGTCATATCACGACTACGGCTACCGCATAATCGGCTATCTACGCGATAATGACCTCGGCGCTCAAGCAGCCTATGTCTACCTTTCTTTTGATGCAGACAGCATGCTCACGGACGTCGATTACACCAGTCAGATCGACCCCGAGGAAAGCCTTGCAGACAACCTCGCCCGCGCCGAGCAGGATATCGCGACGCTCTGCGCCCCGCTCAACGGGTTGGACATTTCCGTTGCCACACCGGGCCTCCTCACGCCATGCAGCCTGTCGGATGAATTTAAACAGGCATTTTTAGCCGGATCCCTATATGAAGAAATCAGCATCAAGACGGAGGACGAATCTATCAAGTCGTACTACACCTTTGACACCGAGCCCAAGGAAGAGTTCGACGAATACACCCATCCGGAAATTAGACTCATGCTCTCTGCAAAGAAGAACTAAAAGCTTACGCTCTAATTGCCGCTCGCAAACATCATCTATATCTCGAGGTCTAATACTTTTCCGAGAAGTGAACGGCTGTATTTGGACCCCCGAAGCATCGACATTTTTAGACGTCAAAACCGCAGGATTTGACTGGCAAAACCGCAGGAAATTGCATCTCAAAAGTGTCGACGCTTCGGGGGTCCATTTTGACTCGTTCACTTCTCGGAAAAGTATTAGACCCCGATTTACATGCCACTCAATGTGACAAAGTGGCTGCCCCTTTGTCACATTCGATGAAAAAGGGCACCGATGTTAGTCGATGCCCCAAAGCGGCTGTAGGTTAAGCCCTACAGCGTATGTCTAAGACGAATCGAACTATTCGTCCCAGGAGAGGTTCTTACCAGTCTTTTTTGCCAGCAGCAAGAACAGGCCGATAATAACGTTGCATGCGATGCAGAAGATGAAGACGCCCTGGAAGGAGCCGACAAGCTCATAGACCTTCATCATAACGGGCATGCCAAAGGCGCCGACGATATAGCCCACGGAGCAGATCAGCGCGAAGATGCGACCGAAATCGCGGGAGCCAAAGACGTCCATAACCAAAACGGTCAGGGCAGTGCCAGCGATGACGTACATTACGTCGTTCACGCCTGCTGCGAGGATGCTGAGCATCGAGTTGCCGCTGCTCATCATGAGCATGACAAAGGAGAGGATGGAGACAGCGAGCCAGCCCAGAATAGCCTTCGTGCTGCCAAACTTATCGCAAGTGGTGCCGACGATCGGATTGAGGAACAGATCGAAGAGCGATGCAGCGGATACCATGAAGCCGCCCACCATGGGGCTAAAACCAACCTCGGAAGCATACGTCGGGAAGAGCTGGTTCATGCAGCAAGTGAGCTGAACGAGGCAGAGGAAGCCGATGCAGAAGAAGAAGGCAGGCGACTTAATGGCGCGCGCATAGCTAACGCCACGCGTGCTATCCTCGGTCGTCTCCTCGGTCTCGGCGTCCGGCTCGCCCTCGACGTAGCCATAGGGCAGCATGCCCTTGTTCTGAGGCTTATAGCGGATAATCAGGACGGAAGCGGGGAGAATGAGCACGGCGGAGACGCCAGCGAGCACCAGATAACCAGTCCTCCAGCCAGCGGCCTCGATGACAGAGGTGATGACGGGGCTCATGATGAGCATGTAAATCGAGTTCACTGCCCAGGCGAGACCAATTGCCAGGCCACCAGATTTTTTGAACCACTGGTCAATAACGTCGGACATGGCGACGCCGGTGGTGAAGGCGAAGCAAATGCCAATCAGGGCGCCAGCGGCGATGAACATCCAAACTTCGGTGTAGAAGGCCATGCCTGCGCCGGCGGCGAGCAGAATAAGCTCGACGACGGGGAGCCAAACCTTGCCAACAACCTTGGGGATAAGTTTTCCGACAAACGGAAGCGCCGCCGCAAGACCGATGAGCGTCGCGGTGAAGTAATACGAGAAGATTGAATAGTCAAACCCGAACTCCTCGCACACGGACGCGACGAAGGAGCCGGCGATTACGCTATAGAATCCGGTCGTACCAGCAGACATGAGGCCAAGCGCGATTACGAGAACCCATGCGTAGACCTTGCTGCTCTTTAACTTTGCATTTTCCATTGATACAGCTCCTAGAGACCCAGAAGGGCACACATAACGGCCTTGATGGTGTGCTGACGGTTCTCTGCCTCACGGAAGATGACCGAAGCGTTGGCCTCAAAGCACTCGTCGGCAATCTCGAAGCCCTCGGTGATGATCTCGCGATGAAGGTCGTTCTTGCACTGGTCGAGGAGCATTTTGCCAACACGGTGATCTGCGTTATGGACAGAGGGAAGCTCATGCATGCAGAAGATGTCGGGATTGTTGGTGCGCTTGCACAGCTCGCTGGTGACGCGATAGGGGTACAAAGACTCGGCATCGCCCAGCCAGGAGTTGTAGTCGTCGGGATCCAGAACCTCTTCGCCGCACTCGGGGTTGATGTAGCGCCACTCCTCGGTAACGATAACGTCAACGCCATCCAGGGCATCGAGGTCAGAGGTGATGGTAAAGGTCCTATTGGGAGCGTACTTGGCGTAGCAGGCCTCCACCTCTTCGATCATTTCCTTGCACATCTGATGACGGAGGTCGTCGGGGCCGATGGCAAGGAAGTCCATGTCGAGCATAGCGCACAGACGGCCATACCACACCGGGGCGCCGGCGCAGTTGCCAACGAAAGCCATCTTCTTGCCGCGGCTCGTACGCAGACCGCCCCATTGCTCTTCCATCGTAAGAGCGTCAGCGAGCATCTGAGTCGGGTGATCGCCGAGAGTAAGGGCATTGATGACCGGGATGTCAACCAGGTCGGCGACGTCATAGAGGAACTGCTCGTCCTTCTGTGCGCGGTAGACGATGAGATCGTACATGCCGTTAAAGACGCGCATGGCATCCTTGACGGTCTCGCAGTCACCCATGTGGGAGTTGGTCAGATAAGTGAAGCCCATGCCCAAATCATTGCAGGAGGTCTCGAATGCGCAACGAGTACGGGTCGAACCCCACTCAAAGTTGGCGAGGACGTTTTTACCGGGGAAGTAGCGCTGGTCGACACCAGACTTCTTCTGAGCCTTAAGGTTCCAGGCAAGATCAATGAGATAGCGGAAATCCTCGGAGGAGAGATCATGGATGTTGATGTAGTCGCGACCGCGGAGGCTGTTGTTCATGCCTATTTCCTTTCCATTTAGTAATAGATGAATGTCGAATGTGTCCCCGAGGGAAACACGGATATCCCTCGGGGAGCAGTAAGTGTGGCGCCTAAATCAGACAGTGCAGGCTCAAAGGCTCGCTAGCAGCTGGCTGCCACGTCCTTGGTCCAGCAGTGCACGCCGCCGCCGGACAGGTTAAGCGCGAGAGAGTCAATCATGATGACTTTGCGATCGGGGAAGCAGCTCTCAAGAACGGCTTTGGCCTGCTCGTCCTTCTCCTTCACGACTTCGTTCATGCCCTCGTGGTAATAACGCTGACCAAGAACGACGCCATTGCAGATGAGGAAGTTGCAGTAGCTCGCTGCTGCGTAGAAGTGAACGGGACCCTCGGGCCAGGGAGTGCCATCCATAAACTTGCCGCCCATTTCGTCGATGAAGCCCTTATAGAGCTCGTAATCCTCATCGCCAGGGGCGATAACGACTTCAATAGGCTCGGCGGTGGGCATACGAACGATCTCGAAGGGCTTGCCCTCCCAGTCCGTTTCGTTGCTCAGGATCTCGTAGGCCGCCTCAATGCGGCGACGAGACTCTGCGCCAGCCTTGCTCGAAGCTGCCTCTTCATCGGACACCTCGGCAAGAAGAATCTTGTTCGGAGTGATAAAGCGACACATCTCATCAATGTGAGCCGCAAAGCTCATGCCAAAGACGGGAGTTCCGTCTTCCTTCTCGTCGAGGATGCCCAGTCGATAGTCGTCGTCCTCGAGCATAGGCTGCGGAAGCCAGATAACCTTGTTGAGGTTGTAGATGCGCTTATACTCGGCCTCAACTTCCTCTTTCGTGAACTCGGGGTTACGCTTGCGGCATTCCGTGTCCTCGATGGCGATCAGAGTGCCGTGACCGTCAAACTCGCGGTCGCCGCCCTCCGAAACCATTTCGGAATTGACGATATCGAAGCAACCGAGCGCAACCGCCATGTGAACGGCTGCCTTACGTGCGGACTGGCACTCCGGGGAGTTCTTGTCCCACACGCCGTAATAAGTCCAAGCAGGGTTGACCATATAAGAATGGCCCTTGTCGTCGACCATGATGCTGGGACCGTTGTCGCGGACATAGAAGTTGGAGTCTTCGAACTGCGTGATCTCGATGCGATCGAGATCAACCCCCTCCTCCTTCAGGCGCGAGCAAGCCTCCTCATAGGAGCCGGGGGTGCCGCAATTGAGGTTGACCGTAACGTCGCCATACTCGAGCAGAGCCTTGATCACGTCAACGCAGGGCTGGCGGTTATCGTAACCCTCTGCACGGATGTAATCGGGAAGCCATGTCACATAGACGTTGGAGCGCTTCTCGAACTCGCCCGGCATACGATAGTTCTCGTACATGGTTGGTCCTTCCGTCGGGTTTCCCGCGATGCTGTCCGGCCGCGACAATAGCGGGGTTTCACCTGCTATAGTACTACTATACCTACCGTTCGGTAGATAGTTTTGAATAATTTCCGCTCGCCTACTGATACATACCGTTCACCGTATATAGTGGTCATGTTTGGACACGAATTGATGTTCCGTTGCCATCCTTAATAATGTTGGTAGTGCGGAAATGATTTGCAATGGAGAAATGCAGCGTGAGCACAAGAAAAAAAATATTGGACGCAATGTACGATCTTGTGGCAGAAGTCGGTTATGACAAAGCGTCTATCGGAAAGATTTGCGACTTTGTCGGTATATCCAAGCCGTCGGTGTACTACTACTTTCCCTCTAAAGAGGAGATTTTCACTACGCTCTTGGACAGCATGTTTCCGACCATCGACTATCAGCGCGACTACTCGCTAATAGTCGATAGGGACGGGTTCAAGGCCGCGCTTATCGAGCTCGGCAATTCAGTTATAGGTGGTTATCGAAGCGATGAAAAGCGCCGGCGCGTGCTGGCCGAGGTTAGCGTTCAAGCAAATCGAATTCCTGCAGTTCAGGAACGTCAAGCGACGGCGACCAAACGAACCATGGATGCGCTTAAAGACATCCTTCTTCATGGTGCAGAGATTGGCGCGTTTTCCGATAGTGCCGACGTGATGCTCTACGTACAAATTCTTTATACCGTTCTGGAGGGAGCGAGCAATACGGTCGCTCAAGGTGAGGATATTGATGAAAAAGCGGTTTGGGCGGGAATAGTCGAGCTTATGTTCAAATAGGCCAGCCAAGCTGAAGCGCATGTTGGCACCCATGGTGCCTGCGGGCAACCTTTAAAACGAAAACAGGGGTTGACTCCAGTCTGGCTTGGAGTCGACCCCTGTTGCATGGCAATCTATGCCGATGCAATCGGCGCTTATTACTTTTCAGCAGCCTTACTGAGAAAGCCGGAAACGATAGCAAACGCAGCAATCATAAGGTTGCAGGCAATGCAGAAGATAAATACTCCCTGGAATGACCCTGCCATGCCGTAAACCTTCATCATGACCGGCATTCCAAAAGCACCGACGACATAGCCCGCTGAGCAAACGATTGAATAGATCCTTCCAAAATCGCGTGATCCAAAGAGCGAGAGGAGAAGCATCGGCATTGCGGTTCCAACAATGGCGAACATGACATCGTTTACGCCAGCTGCAATGATGGAAACGGTCTCATTGCTTCCGCCAATGATGAGAAGTAGGAATGAAAAAATGCTGACACCTGTCCACGCGACCGTTGCTTTAATAGCGCCGAGTTTGTCACATGTTTTGCCTACGAAGGGATTTAGGAAGATGTCGGAGAACGAAGCTGCCGAGACCATTAAGCTTCCTACGATGGGATTGAAACGGCCTCGCTTGCATAGGTTGGAAACAACTGGTTCATGCAGCAGGTGAGCTGCGCCACGCAAAGCAGGAGGACACAGAGAATAAAAGACGGCGTTTTCGTGGCATCACGGAGTGCCATGCCCGAGAGGGTATCTTCCCGCTCATCGACGCTGTGGCTCTCATGGGTTTCAGAGGTGGTCTCTCCGTACGGAAGCATGTTGCGATCAGAGGGTTTAAGGCGAATGATAAATGCACTCGCAGGTAAAATCATAGCTGCAGAAACGGCCGCAAGTACGATGTATCCCGTACGCCAGCCTTGTTGCTCGATGACCAGCGTAATGACAGGGCTCAACAACAGCGTACAGAGAGAATTAACGCCCCAAGCAAGGCCGATGGCAAGACCGGACGATTTACTGAACCATTGGTCAATAACATCGGACATGCAGACGCCCGTTGTGAACGAAAAGCAGATGCCGATCACCGCAGCGGAGACGATGAACATCCAGACTTCGGTGTAGAACGCCATTGCGGCGCCGGCGGCAATAAGGACAAGTTCAACGCAAATATGCCACGGTTTGCCTATTACTTTTGGAATGAAACGACTCAAAAGTGGAAGTCCAAGTGCAAGGCCAAGAAGAATCGCAGTGAAATAGAAAGAGAAAGAGGTGTACTCAAAGCCCAGGTCTTCACATACTGGAGCAACGAATGAGCCGGCAATAATGCTATATGTGCCAGTCGTTCCGGCGGACATTAAGCCGAGCGCAATAACGACAATCCAAGCAAATACGCTGCTCTCGCGAGGACGGTCTTTTTCGGCTGGTGCGGTGAGAGCCATGGTCACTCCATTTCTATCGGCATTACATCCTATATGCCTACCGATAGGTATATAAACCAGGGGACTCTCCGTCAAGCATTAAGCGGGGAAAGGGAGTTCTTAACGTGCCGAACGGTAATTAGACCCCGATTTCGCAAGGGTCTCAATGTGACAAAGGGACTGTCCCTTTGTCACATTATTCGGAGCGCAGGGCTTCCACGGGGTCCTTTTTGGATGCGCTGCGGGCTGGCAGCAGGCCAGCGACAACCGTCAGCAGCACCGAAATCGCGATGAGCACCAGCGCATCCTGCACGGGCAGGCTCATCAAATTGGGGACCTGTTTGGCAGCAAGCGCCCAGGCATTAACCGGGAAGCTCACGAGCACCACAACGACAATGGCAAAGATGCCGGCAATGAGGCCCTCGATAAAGGTCTCGGCGTTGAACACGTTTGCCACGTTGCGCTTCGACGCACCGATTGCGCGCAGGATGCCGATCTCCTTCTTGCGCTCCAGTACGCTGATGTAGGTGATGATGCCGATCATGATGGAGCTCACGACCAGGCTGATGCTCACGAACGCGATGAGCACCAAGCTGATGGTATTCACGATATCGGTCACCGAGCCCATGATGATGCCCATGTAGTCGGTGTACGAGATTGCCTGCTCGTCGTGGCCGGCGGCTTTGACCTGTTTGTTGTACGCATCGATATGGTCGAGTACGCGTTCCTTGGCCTCAAAGTCACGCGGGAAAATCTTAACCGAGATGGGGTCGGCCTCATCCGCATAGCCCAACGTGGTCAGATTGTTGTCGTAGGTGAGCTTCGACGCCTTCGCATAGCTCATCATGAGCGAGCTCAGGTCCTCGGCGTCCATGTTGAAATGGATAGCACGAGCAAAGGCACTCGCATCCACCTGCATGGCGCTCGCTAGGTTGGCAAAGCTCGACGACATCTGCGTGGCCATCTGGCCCATAAGTCCTGCTGCACCCGCCTTGAGCTGGGACGATACCGTCGTCGCAATCTGGTCGCTGATTGTCTTGGTCACCTGATCCATAGCCTGCTGCAGATACGGAGCCAGTTGCTTTTGCACATAGTCGGTCATCGCCTGCTGCAGGCGCTCGACCAGGGCATCGCCGCCGAGCGCTTTGAGCTGGGCTAGGATTTGCTGGGCCGCGGTATCACTCTCAAGATACGTCGAGAACGCGGCGGCGAGCTTCGACGCGTCCTTAAGATCCTCGGGCGACAACGCCTTAAACTGCTCCGACTGCAAAAATCCCTCAAACAGCTGGTTGGCAAGCGTTCCCACCTGCTGCATTTGCTCGGGTGTGAGTTCCAGGCCGTCAAAGATGCCCGAGAAATCTGGTGCCGGCGCTTTGGCCATAATGTCGCTGAAATCGATGTCCTTCCCAACGCCCGAAAGGTCAATGTCCAGCCCGGATAAGTCGATACCAGAAAGGTCCATACCGCCGGCAACACCCGAGAGCGCAGACGCATCGAACGAGAACGCGCTCTTCAGCGCTGCCTCGTCCACACTGAACATGCTGCCTAGATCAACTCCTTGTTTGGCCTCGCCCTGCAGTTCATCGAAAGACTTGCCCGTAAAGACATCCGTCTCGGGGTGGGCGAGCTGCTCCTGCACAATCTGCGAATCGGCGGCGCGCTCCATAAGCTGGCGAGTCAGCGCATGCGTGTAGGCAATGCCCGGGGACAACGCGCTCGCATTGGCTGTCTCGTTAGGTCGCACCACGCCCACAATGTGCACGTCGATACCGTCGGCAACCTTGGCTGCCATAAAGTCGGCGTCGCCAGACATGTCAGTCCACATGCCAGTCTCTTCGTTTTTGCGATAGGCATCGGCCGGCGACAACACCTTAAACGTGGTAGACAGCGCATCGTCGTAGGTAAAGTCGGCGCCGGTCTCGGGCGCTTCGACCCCACCGTCAGCCGCCATGGCGCTGTTAACCAGATCGTTGAGCTCATCGATATCCAGCGCACCGATGCTGTAGAGCGTGTAATCGCCCACCGTGCCGCGGCTCGAAAGCACCATTACGGCTTCGTTGGCAGACGTGGGCCAATGACCGGCGACAACATCGTACTGGCTGTCGAGCAGACTCTGGTCGTCAATCATCTCGTTAAAGACCGAGGTTCCCATGGATTCCATGCTCACCGTAGCCGCCGAGCTCGCGCCTCCGCT
Organism: uncultured Collinsella sp.; assembly: GCA_900548495.1. GTDB lineage: Bacteria > Actinomycetota > Coriobacteriia > Coriobacteriales > Coriobacteriaceae > Collinsella. The sequence goes on from URKT01000035.1 coordinate 11,222, forward strand.
CATGGCCTCGGTCATGGCGTTGGGCACCAGCCGGACAGGCTTCTCATCGCCCTTGCCGGCACGATAGACAACCGGCGATATACCGTAGCCGTACTGAATGGCGTTGACCTCTTTGTCGATACCATCGCCGCCGTCGTCAAGCCATGCCTTAAAGCTCGTCATATCGTTGGACTTAACGCTTGCAAACATATCCTTTACAGCCGTGACCACGGGAATCTTATCGGTTCCCTGAGCCTTGCCGCCGGCACTGTCGTCGGACGAGTCCTCGCTCTTGGACATATCGTCATCCGCGGCCCCCTGCCCGCCCATCATGGACGACAGGTCGTAATCCTGCTTGGAGATCGTAAGCGGGTAACTCGAGAGCGTATCCTCCTCGACCTTTTTGATGTAATTGTTCACGCCATTGGAGAGCGCCAGGATTGCCGCAATACCGATAATTCCAATCGAACCTGCAAAGGCCGTCATGGCCGTACGGCCCTTTTTGGTCATAAGGTTTCGGGCAGAAAGCCCCAACGCCGTCACAAAGCTCATCGAGGTTTTGCGCGTAGGCTTGGCCTCACGGCGCGTGGCCTTGGCAACATCAAAAGGGTCGGAATCGTCGGTGATCTTGCCGTCCGCCAGGTTGACGATGCGCGTAGCGTACTGGTACGCCAGCTCGGGATTGTGCGTGACCATGATAACCAGGCGGTCGCGTGCCACGTCCTTGAGCAGATCCATGACCTGCACGGACGTTGTGGAATCCAAGGCACCGGTCGGCTCGTCTGCCAGCACGATCTCGGGGTCGTTGATCAGGGCACGGGCAATCGCCACGCGCTGCATCTGTCCACCCGAAAGCTGGCTCGGGCGCTTGTTAACGTGCTCGCCCAGGCCAACCGCCTCGAGCGCCTCGCGCGCACGCTGGCGGCGCTCGGCATGCCCCACACCCGTGAGCGTGAGCGCCAGCTCCACGTTTTCCAAAATGGTCTGATGCGGAATGAGGTTATAGCTTTGGAACACAAAGCCGATGCGGTTGTTGCGGTAGGCATCCCAATCGCGATCGTGAAAGTCCTTGGTCGAAATACCGTCGATCAGCAGGTCGCCAGAATCGAAATGATCGAGCCCACCGATAACGTTGAGCATCGTAGTTTTGCCCGACCCCGAAGGTCCCAGAATGGCCACGAACTCGTTATCACGAAAAGACAGGCTTACGTTGTCGAGCGCCACCTGCGTAAACGACTGCGTAACGTACCTTTTGCAAATTCCTTTGAGCTCCAGCATGGACGGCAACCTCTCCTGCGCAGGCACCCTGCCCGCTCTCCTCCGCCGTTCGTATTCGACGCGTTTGTCCTACTCTATCCCCATTTTTTGCCGGCGCCAGTGAGGAATGTAACGAACCGCGCCAAAAAACGAGCGGGACGGCGCCCAAAAAAGAGGTCCCAAGCGGGACCTCTATATGGTGGAGCTTATCTTAAAAGGTGGCGGACTACTTCGCACAGCGGCGCACGATCCTCGCTATGCTTTACGCGTTGTTTAGTGCTCGCTATTCGCAATCGCCTGGTCGATAAGCTTGTCGAGTGCTGCGCGCTGCTCGGCGGAGCTGATGGCTCCCACGATTGGATCCCCTACGATGTTGCCATTCTGATCGATGACATACGTTGTCGGGAACGAGAACAAATTTGACGTGAACTTACCGGCCTCGCTATCCGACTTGAACCAGATGTTCTTATATGTCACGCCCTTCTTGCTCAGCACGTCCTTGGCATCTGTAATCTCGCCCTTGTTGCCATCGAGCGTAAAGGAATTGACGCCCACGACCTGGCCGCCCTTCTCGGCAAGCTCCTGATTCAGTTTCTCAAGATCGCCCAGCTCGCCCACGCACGGCTTGCAAGTAGTGAACCAGAAGTTCATGACGGTGACCTTGTTCTTAGAGAACAGCTCGTCGCTGTTCACGTCGTTGCCATCCAGATCCTTGCCCGTAAAGCTGGGGAACTTCGTCGCCTCGCTCGAAGCATTGGCACCAGCCGTCATGCCAGCGGTCGAAGCGTCGACGCTCTCGCCTGAGCTCGGCGTGCTTCCACAGCCGGGGAACTCCTTCTCCAAGCTCTCGAGCTTGTCCTCGATCTCCTTGATCTGCTGTGCACCGGCCTTGAGCGTCTTAAGCTCATCCGCCGTGAACTCATCCTTGGCGCCGTCGATGGTCTTGAGCAGGAAATCGCCGTAATTGCTGCCGTCCTCAATCATTGCCGAGTCTTTATTTGCCGCATTGAATACCTTTTCCCACAGCGCGTTATCACTCGAAAAGATATCGTTCTCCTTCTGCATGAGTTTTGCATACAGCTCGGCGGCCTCATCGGCATTGGTCGGCTTCTGCGCAGTGAGTTCTGCGATCTTAGGATCGGAGCTCGCAGATTCGCTCGCATTGCCACTGGGCGCCGAACACGCCACAAGGCACAAGGCCAATACTGGCACCATAAACAGGGCCGCAATCTTAGAAAGCTTCATGGTCATTCCTCCGTTTTGTCGAAGCTTGTTTACTTTTTATCGGCGGTCAAGGGGAGCTTTTCCGCCGACACATCCAGGCCATAGCGATAGCTGATGGCGTCGACGGGACAGGCCCCGATGCACTTTCCGCACCGGATACATTCGGCATGATTGGGCGCGCGGACCACATCAACATCCATCTGACAAACCTTTGAGCACTTGCCGCACGAGACACATTTGCATGCGTCAACCCGAATCCCCAGTAGGGACACCCTATTCATGAGCGCATAGAATGCGCCGAGTGGACAAATCCATTTGCAGAAGGGGCGGTAGAACAAAACGCTCAGCACTACCACGGCAATGAGAACGGCAAGTTTCCAGGTAAAGAGCTGCCCCAGCGCAGATCGAATGCCGGCATTGGCAATGGCCAGCGGAATGGCGCCCTCGAGCACACCCTGTGGACAGATGTACTTGCAAAAGAACGGATCTCCCATCCCCAGATCGTTGACCACCAGCACAGGCAGCAATACCACGGCAAATAGCAGTACAACGTATTTGATATACGTAAGCGCCTTGAGCCTTTTCGTCGAAAACTTTTTGCTGGGAATCTTATGAAGCAGCTCCTGCAGCCAGCCAAACGGGCACAGAAAGCCGCATACAAAGCGTCCCAGCAGCACGCCGAGCAAAATGAGCGTACCGGTGACGTAGTAAGAAAAGTTGAACTTGGATGAACCTACCACCGCCTGGAACGACCCGATGGGGCACGCACCCGATGCCGCAGGGCACGAATAGCAATTAAGTCCAGGTACGCAGACTGTTTTTCCCGCGCCCTGATAGATGCTTCCTTTGGCAAAGTTTGGCAGGTGAATATTGGTGACCAGCGTCGCCGCCGCCTGAATGAATCCGCGAAATCGGGCCAAAACATGCGACGCAGTGTTTTCTCTTTTATCCAATTCCGATACACTCCAAGCACAGCCTAATCGCTTTGGCCAGCACGGCATCCGCCTCGCCACGCATAACGCCAAAGCACACCATGGTAATTCCGACGATCAACAAAGCGACCTGTACCACGGGTTTTACCGCTTTGAACAACTCGACCACTCCTTTCGTTACGCGACCATTGGACCATATCGACTATAAAATCCGTGTTAAGCGCGATTTGAAATGTGCAAGGAGACTGTTATGCGTATTTTGATCGTCGAGGACGAGCGGGCGCTGTGTGACGCAATCGCGCGCAGCTTGCGAAACTTGGCGTACAGCGTCGACTGCTGTCACGACGGACAGGAGGCGCTCGACCTACTGGACGTTGAGGCCTTCGACCTCGTGGTACTCGACCTCAATCTCCCCCGTATCGACGGCATGACTGTGCTCAGGGAACTTAGGAAAACCGACTGCGAGACCAAGGTACTGATTCTGTCCGCACGTGGCGGAGTATCCGATAAAGTCGCCGGACTCGATGCCGGCGCCAACGATTACCTCACCAAGCCGTTTCATCTGGACGAGCTTGCGGCAAGGATTCGCAGCCTTACCCTCAGACGCTTTACACAAAGCGGCATAGTTTTAACCTGCGGAAAGCTCCGCTTTGACACCAAGGCGCGCATCGCTTCTGTGGACAGCGAGGCTTTATCTCTTACGCGCAAGGAAACGGGAATCTTGGAATACCTGATGCTCAATCAGGGGCGTCCGGTAAGTCAAGAGGAGCTTATAGAGCACGTTTGGGATAGCAGCGTGAACAGCTTTAGCAACGCAACCCGCGTTCATATCTCGTCACTCCGCAAAAAGCTACGCATTGCTTTGGGATACGACCCGATTCGCAATCGGATTGGAGAGGGCTACGTTATGGAGGGTGGAGAATGAAAGGGCTTTCGCTGCAATGGCGCATAACGATTATGACGGCACTGCTCACGTGTGCGGCATGCGTGCTGACGAACTGCCTGGTCGGTTATACGGGCATGCGCTACATGGATGCCATCGGCAGTGACATCTCGGCCTTTAACGCAACCGGCGAAAATTCGCCCCAGGCGTTCGACCCAACGAAAGCGGCCCTCGATGACAAGGTCACGATCGTCGTAAACGACGCACAGGAGTCTTTTGGCACGACAGCCTGGTACATCACGGCTGGAGTCACACTCCTTGGCGGCGTGCTGGCATACTTTGTGAGCGGCCGTGCGCTCAAACCACTACGGGCTTTTGCAGCCCAGGTTGAGCGTGTGCAGCCTGACAACCTAAGCGAAATCAGACTCAGTGAAGATGTGCCCGCCGAGCTACAACGATGCAGCGCCTCTTTCAACGACATGATCGCTCGTCTTGGCGAAGGGTTCTCTGCACAGCGTCAGTTTACCGGCAACGCCGCACATGAGCTGCGCACCCCGCTCGCCCTTATACAAGCACAGATTGAACTATTCATCTCCGAGCACTCCGGTTTGCAACCCGAAACAGCCGAGTTGCTCAGCCTGCTACAAGAACAAACCGAGCGCATGTCTCGAATGACCAAGGTATTGCTCGAGATGAGTGAGCTCCGCAGCGTTCCTTGCGAGGACGATGTGGAGCTTGGTCCCTTGTCCGAAGAGGTCCTCACCGACCTTGCGCCACTTGCCGAAAATAAGGGCATAGCCCTCAATTGTGCTGGAGACGCTTTAGTAATCGGGAGCGACACGCTCCTCTATCGGCTGGTGTTTAACCTAGTCGAAAATGCCATCCGTTACAGCAGCCCCGGCTCGGCTGTCAACGTCTCCATCTGCGACAACGACAGCCACGTGTTCCTGCGAGTCGAGGACCAGGGCCCGGGAATACCCAAGCAGTACCGTGAGAGCATCTTCCAGCCGTTCTTTCGTCTAGACAAATCCCGCAGCAGGGCATACGGCGGCGCAGGGCTCGGGCTAGCGCTTGTTTGGGAGATTGCAGCGCTTCACGGTGGCACGGTAGAGGTCGAAGCAAGTTCCGAGAACGGAACCACCATGCTCGTAAGGCTTCCAAAACGATCCGCAGCGTTAACCGAACAGTAAAACGAAAGGGGTCCCGAGCAACAGGGGTACAATTGCTGCTATTGTTGCCAGCTGTTGGGAGATGGATGATGGACTGCGATGGCTACCCATGCGTTCCCATGCCGTTGATGTGCACCGCCTTTGTGCCGGGGCAGATTGACGCTGCGGTTGCAGGCATTTCCGAACCCGATTCACGCGCCATCGCCACGGCAGAAGCGCTGTACTTTCGCGGACAGGCCACGCTCGCCGCCGAGACAGCACGCCCCTATCTTGACGCCACCAATCCCGCACTGCGCTATTCCGCATGCTTTATCTGCGGATATGCCAATCTGTCACTCAACCGCATCGCCGATGCCCGCCGTTGCCTTGCGGGCATCCTCGATACGCCAACTGACGAGGAATCGCCCGCCGCCCACGCCACGCATATCCTGTTCGCCTCAGCCGCGAGCGTCCTGCTGCACTTGCCTTCCCCGTATTCCGCCGTAGAGTTTTATCCTCTTGCGGCGCATCTGCCCGAAGGCCTGCGCCTGTTCGCCAGCTACGTGATGGCGCATGCCCTGTACCTGCGCGGCGAATATGGCCGCAGTCTAGGCATGGCGGAAAACGCCCTGATCATGAAACAGGGAAGCTATCCCATCTCGGAGCTATTCCTGCACTTGTCGGCTTCTATGGCATGCATGAGCCTCAAGGACATCGACGCCGCAAAATCGCACTTCGGAGCTGCTTGGAACATTGCGCGCCCCGACGGCCTTATCGAGCTCATTGGCGAGCACCACGGCCTTTTGCAGGGGCTCATCGAGGCATGCCTAAAATCGCAATACCCTGACGATTTCGCACGCATCATCGAGATTACGTATCGATTCAGCTACGGCTGGCGGCGCATCCACAACCCCGATTCGGGCGAGGACGTGGCCGACGATCTAACGACCACGGAATTCACCATGGCCATGCTCGCCTGTCGTGGGTGGACCAACGCCGAAATCGCACGCCATATGGGAGTATCGCCGGGCACCGTCAAAAACCGCCTATCAGGAGTGTATGCCAAGCTTGGTATCGGAACTCGCGCCGAGCTGGTTGCCCACATGTTGCGCTAGCGGCAGACTGCCCGTCGTATCGAAAGCGCTCCGGGGTCCTGGCGCTTTCGCACGCTCAAATTGGACATTTTGGCCATCGAACGGCACTACCGCCACGTAGCGCCTTCTCGCAAAATTGGATTATTTCCACCGATACCTGCGGGATGGGAGCCAAAGATGCTTGATCGCCGTTCGCTACTTGTTGCCGGAGCGTCCTCGCTGGCGAGCATTATGTTGCCGCGCGTGCCGGGAAGCGCAAACGCCTTCATATTGCCGTTCGCGCCCACCAAAGCCTATGCCGACGAAAAAGACCCCTTCAGGGTGCTCGTTCTCTCGCGCACCATGTTCGGTGTGGTCGTGGTCGACGTCGCCAACAAGAATATGCCCATCACGGGTGCCCAGGTCACGCTCACATCGCGCTATGCCGCAGGCAAGCAGCTCACCGCCACGACCGATGACGAAGGCACGGCCATCTTTGAGGTCGCGCCGCTTTCGGAAGGCTACGTGGACGAGGCAACGCTTCTCGACGCGTACGACTTTAACGGCGGCATCTCCATTAGCATGGTGGGCTACCGTGATGTCGAGATTCCCCTTGCGCGTATCCAGGGCGGCACCGCCATAACCGCGCCCACACGTCCGCTTTCCGACGGCAAGCCGTACTTCCGCCAGCTCACATTCGACGAATGGGACATCCAGTACGCTGAAGCCACGTTCATGGCATTGCCAAAGGACGACACGGCAAACGACCAACCCGACACGCACGCCTTTACCGTGCAGGCACATCTGCCACAGGGTGGACAGGCAACGCTGCGCATCAACAAAGTGATGCCCGCTGCGGGCAGCTCATCCGAAACCGTCACGCAGATTGGCCAAGTCAAGGCCAGCGCATCGGGCGCGGATAATCTGGCGACGTTCACGCTCGAAGACACGTTCCTCGATGCAGCTTCGGGCCTTCTGGAAGAAGGGTGTAAGCTGCGCTTTGTCCTCGACTATCAGGGCAAAACCTACACGCTCTCCTCCCCCATGGCCGTTGTCACCGCGCCGGCCGCAAAGGCGGAATCGGGCTCGACCACCATCATTCCCACCACCATGGACCAAGAGATCGCTCCGTTTGATTTCCCCGCATCGTTTCCCGGCATCGGTGGTAATAAGTTCACGTGTTGGATGCCCACATTTCCGATCCTCTTCGATTTCTCGTTTGCCGGGTACGTACTGTTTGGCGGAGGATACAAACCAGCCAGCTATATGAACGATTCGGGCAACCCTGATCCGGAATACTGGAAGAAATCGCCACGCGAGTCGGGCGCCAAGCAGGCAAACCGCTACCTCGACGAGATGGAGGGGAAGTGGAATCAGTACAAGAGTATGAGTGCCGGTTCGGGCACCGATCCAAGGAACACTAAGCTGCTTCGCCACCACTGCACGCTGCTATTTACGATGGATATCGCCACGCAGCTGTACGGCTCGCTCGCCTACGATTGGGTGGGCAAAACCTGGGGTAACAACAACGACCCCGCATACGGCAATATTAAGGCCCTCTTCCAGGTAAGAACCGACCTCAATTGGACCGAGCAGTTTACCCTAGGACCGGTGCCCTTTTTCCTAAACGTCAACCCCTGGGTGCTGGCGAAGCTGGCGCTCGCCGTGGGTGCCCACACGCACGGCAGCGGCGCGGCGTTTTTTAAAAACATTTCGCTCGACTATTCAAACACGTCGGGCTCGTTCACCATCCAGATCGGGCTTGCCGTCACCTTTGGCGCCGGCGTTGCTGGCGTCGCTTCGTCTGCCGTGCGCGGCGCCGCATCCCTCACGCTGTTCATTGGGTACGAGAAGGCAGATGGACACCAGCTTCCGCGGCTGCGCGTAGGTGCAGACGTCGATGTCGATGTGATACTCCAGTTCGTAATGTTCAAGTGGACCACCAAGGCTTGGTCGGGGTCGTGGCCCACACTCCTCGATTCGTGGAATATGTCGGTGAACAATGGCGACCAGTATGTGCTCCAGCGCTCTGAGCTCGCATTGGGCGGAGATGCGCCTTACACGCTGGATGCCTGTTTCGGCTCGGCCGGCAACGCCGAGGCGGGTGGTGTGCCGCAATTTATCGCATCGGCCACCATCGTCACCAACGCCGAGCTGCTCGCACGCGCCGAGGTTAAGGCCACTGCAAGGAATGTCGCGCCTACCGTACGCGATTGGGACCGGTCGGTCACGCGCATTGAGCTCGAGGCGGATGCAGAAAGCGACGACACGGGACAGGTCGAACATTTCGTCCACGCACTGATAGAGAACGACGAAAACGCCGCGCCGATGTATAAGTACACCTATATCGGGCAGGCGAGGGACGCCGCTGCGGACCCCAACGCCAATTCTGCTGGTGTATCGGAGGACGAGCGTGGCGGCATCAAGCCCTCGAGCGACAATGTGCTGTTTACTGGCGTGCTCAGCGAAGCTCACATGAAGCTAACGATGATTGCCGGCGTGGAGTGCCTATTCCGTATCGCCTCGGTGCGCTACGGCGACAATGGCCGCTCGCGACTGGTGGTACATACAAAAACAAACGGCACGTGGTCCGCTCCCGCACCCGTGGACTTCCCCCTTGGGTTTGGCGAGGGTGACGTGGAGCGCGACGGCATATTCGATTACGACTTCGACGTGGTGGAATATACGGACGGAAGAGGAAACCAGGACGCCTACGTGTTGCTGGTCTCGGGCGAGCGCCGCGACGGCGACAACACCCTTTTCGATGCGGCGAGCACATCCGGCATACTGTCCGTTGTGCGCCTGCGCATAAGTAACGGCGGAGTTCGCGTGATGTCGCACACGTCGTGGCGCAGCATCTCGCGCGGCCGCCTGCAAGAGGATGGCTACCATTGCCTGCAGTGCCCGCGTATCACGGTGGGCAAGACGCTGGTCGACGGGCGCCTGTCGGGTGCCTACCTCCACCGCCGCGGAACCACCGCAGAAAAGGCGCTCGGCAGCGAGGCTGAGGTTGCGCTGGAATGCTTTACCCTGTGGTCGGATGATTTGGGCGACAGTCTCACGTTCCGTCAGGTCCTCCGCTTTCCGCAAGCGCCGTCGAGTATCGAGCTAGGCGCGCCCGAGAATATCAACGGCAAAATGGTGGTGCCCGTTGCATACGAGACTGCAGGCGGTTGTGGCTGCGCATCGTACGCCGTGATCGGGCAGTCCATCGCGGGCTGGGGCGTTATGTCGCCAGATGCCACAGTACCCCACGCGGTGCCGTGGCCGCAGCACACGGGCTTTTTGGCAACCGTCAACGAACAACTGCAGCATATTACTTGGACGCGAGGCGCATCGGCATTTGCAACGCAGCCCGTGGGTGCCGCAGGCTGTGGCCCGGCATCGTTTAGCGTAAGCAACAACGGCAGGTGCGTGCTCTATGTAGAGAACACCGATGGCAAGGTGGGACAAACCTACGACGAAGAAGGCAACCCGGTAGCAGTGATGGGCAAGCACTTCCGCATCTTCGCCAGCACCTTGGCAGGCGATCTGTTCACGGAGCCGTTCGTGATGTGCGAGCTGGACCACCCCGTCGATCAGATAACGACATTTTTGACGTCGGGGAGCATGCTCTCCGCGCTCGCCACGCACATTGTGAGCGCGGAGAAGAGCGAGGCAGAACTACACGGCATCGAAGTGCCCTTGGTGGCGTGTGCCACTCCGACGGGCGCGGTCGCTACCTCGGGCGCGGTGGTGCCCGGAGCAGCAGGCGAATCCTTCATGGTCACGGTGCGAAACGACGGCAACACCTTGCTGACCGCCGGCACGATCGATCTGTACCGAGAGGGCTCCAGTCAGCCGTTCTCCAGCGCATCCATCGGGTTCGGAGTGAACGCACGCATGGCATCGATCTACGATCCAGAGCTTGCCGAGGACGCTTCGGCCAACGACATGACACACGTGAAGTACACGCTCGAGACGCTGGGCGCACATTTTGCAACGCACCCGCTAGTAGCCGACAGTGGCAACGCCGTGCTGGCACCGGGTTGCACGGCACAGTTCCGCATGAGCTTCGCCATCCCCGAGAGTTGGAGCGACGAGGTGGGCAAACGTGTAACGCTGTATGCGAAGGCGCGTAATCTGGTGGCGCTCGATCCCGTAACGCTCGAGGAAATTCGACCGGGCGCAAACTCGGCGCTGGGTGCCGTACTGCACGAGCTTCATGTGCCCGACGCGGCATGCGAACGCTCAGAAGTTCAGGTCGGCGTATGCGACAACGCGGATACGACGGGGCTTCACGATGCACCGATGACGGCGGACGGCAGTGGCGGCTCCGGCGGAAGCAGCTCCGGTAGCGGCAGTGG
>URKT01000036.1 GCA_900548495.1 uncultured Collinsella sp.
CTTTGCGGCGCGGCACCGGGTGATACCCAAGGCGAGCTGGACCGGCGTGCTGCCGTGTTTACCGTGCCGTTCGAGTCGCCCGAGCTGCCGTTTCCCATCTGCGGTATGTCCGATGTCATGCCCTATCCCTCCACACGCTATCGTGACCTGACGCCTTCGATGCTCAAGGCATTTGAGCGGGCATTTGCTGCTGCAATCGATCGGGCGGTGGCTGAGTTTCGGCCCGATCTGGTGCTTTGCCATCACCTGTATCTGGTGACCGCATTGGCGCGCGAGTGCGTCCGGGGTGTTCCGGTTGTTGCCGTGTGCCATTCGACCGACCTGCGCCAGCTGCGTTCGCATGCGCTCGAGCGCGATCGCATCGTAAGTGCGGTTCGTCGGCTCGATGCCGTCTTTGCGCTCCATGCTGAGCAGGCTGAGCAGATTGGCCTGGTGTGCGGCGTCGATGCCGATCGCATCCACGTGATTGGGACGGGCTACGACCATCGCGTCTTCTGCCGCGACGCAAGCGTGGCGAGGCAGCCGGGATCGCTTGTGTACGTGGGCAAGATTTGCTTTAAAAAGGGCGTCGAGTCGCTGGTCCGAGCCATGTCATTGCCGATTGACGATGACGTCCGCCCATCTGGCTTGGTGCTTGTGGGCGGTCGCGGGGACGATGCCGAGTACGCGCGTGTCGAGCGCTTGGCCGCGGCCTCGGATGTGCCGGTGACGCTGGCGGGGCGCCTGGATAGCGATGGACTCGTGCATGCCTACCGCAGTTCCGACGTCTTTGTGCTGCCTTCGTTTTACGAGGGTCTGCCGCTCGTGACGATCGAGGCCCTCGCGTGCGGCTGCAAAGTTGTGGCGACCGATTTGCCCGGCGTTCGTCCCTGGATGGAGGCGATGCTTCCCGGTGCCCCCGTGACGTGGGTGGCGTCGCCGCGTATGACGGATGTCGACACGCCCGTGGCGGCCGACCTTCCGTTGTTTGAGCGCGCACTGGCAGATGCTATCGCGCAGGCGCTTGCGGCTCCGCCTTCGACGTTCGAGCCGTCGGCGGTCTCTTGGGAAGCGTGCCTGGGGCGTATACTTAAAGTCGTTGATTTGTTGGAAGGGGGTTCGTATGGCTAAAGACACCGTGAGGCTCACGTCCATGACTGCCGCGAGCGGTTGAGCCGCTAAGTTGGCTCCCGGAGCCCTCGCCCAGGTCCTGGGCGACTTGCCCAATGTGCATAACGACAACCTGCTCGTGGGGTTCGATACCTCCGACGATGCGAGCGTCTTTCGCGTTGGCGATAACTTGGGTCTTGTGCAGTCCATCGACTTCTTCCCGCCGATGGTCGACGACCCGTTTCTGTTTGGCCAGATTGCCGCGGCCAACTCGCTGTCGGACATCTACGCCATGGGCGGGCGGCCGAGCCATGCCATGAACTTGCTGTGCATCCCGAGCTGCCTGGGCGTCGAGGTCGCCGGCATGATTTTGGCAGGCGGTGCCGACAAGTGCGTCGAGGCCGGTTGCTCTATCGCGGGCGGCCACACCATCAACGACGACGAGCCCAAGTACGGTCTGTCCGTGAGCGGTTTTGTGTCACTCGACCGCATGCTCGCCAACAGTGGCGCACGCGTGGGCGATGTTCTGCTGCTGACCAAGGCGATCGGCTCGGGCATCATCACTACGGCCATTAAGGGCGAGCTTGTCGAGCAGGACGAGGCTGGTCCGATGTTTGACTCGATGCGCACCCTCAACGAGGCGCCGATTCGTCTGGCCGAGGGGCTTGAGCTTCACGGCTGCACCGACATTACGGGCTTTGGCCTGATCGGGCACGCGTGCGAGATGGCCGAGGGCTCGGGCGTGCAGGTTGAGCTTGCGTCGGGGGCGGTGCCGCTCTTTGACCAGGTGCTCGACATGGCGCGTCTGGGCATTATCCCCGCGGGCTCCTACCGCAACCAGGACTTCTTTGGCCCGCGCGTGACGGCTGACGATGACCTGGAGCCGGGCATGCTCGACGCGCTGTACGATCCGCAGACGTCTGGCGGCCTGCTTATCGCGGCACCTGCTGCCGATGTGGATGAGCTTGCGCGCCGCCTGGATGCCGAGGGGCGCATCGCCGCCGTTGTCGGGCGCGTGTACGAGGCAGTGCCGGGCGGTCCTGCCGTCCGCGTTGTTCGCTAGCCCGCACGTTTGTGTAATTGTTTACCGTTCTCTAGAACGGTTCTTTCGAAGGGAATTTGCTATGTCTACCAAAATTGAAGTCAATGCCATGGGCGATGCCTGCCCGCTGCCCGTCGTCAAGACGCTCAAAGCCCTGAAGCAGCTCGATGGCGAGGGCGCCGTCGTGACCTCGGTCGACAACGAGACCGCCGTCAAGAACATCTCCAAGATGGCGCAGGAGAAGGGCTGCACGGCCTCGGTCGAGAAGGTTTCTGACGCCGAGTGGCACGTGACCGTGGCGACCTCTGGCGCCGTTGCCGTGGCCAATCCTGAGCAGGATGGCGCTGCCTTCTGCGACGCCAGCGCCGGCAAGGGCAAACTCGTCATTTCCGTCTACACCGACTGCATGGGCCGTGGCGACGACGAGCTGGGCCACAAGCTCATGAAGGCGTTTATCTTTGCCGTGACGCAGCAGGAGGAACTGCCCGCGACCATGCTGTTCTACAACGGCGGTGCCAAGCTCACCGTCGAGGGCTCGCCGGTGCTCGATGACCTGAAGGGCCTGGCCGAGCAGGGCGTCGAGATTCTCACCTGCGGCACCTGCCTCGACCACTATGGCATTAAAGACCAGCTTGCGGTGGGCGAGGTCACCAACATGTACGTGATCGTGGAGAAGATGGAGCAGGCCGTGCGCGTCGTGCGCCCGTAGCGTATTGGTTGGAGTTGCCATGAGGGAGAAGCGCCCGGCGCTTGTCATCACGTTTCCCACCACGGCGGCCGCCATGGGTTGCGAGACCCTATGCATCGAGCGCGGCCTTCCCGGGCGAACGATTCCCGTGCCCGGGGAGGTCGCTGCCGGCTGCGGTCTGGCGTGGAAGGCGTCGCCTGCCGATGAGGAGCTGCTGCGCGCCGAACTCGCCGCGGCGAGTGTTCCTACCGAGGGCTATACCGTGATTGATATGTGGGAGGTCGTGCGATGATCTATCTGGATAACGCGGCTACGACCATGCACAAGCCGCAGGCGGTCATCGATGCCGTGACGCAGGCGATGTGCTCGCTCGGCAATGCCGGGCGCGGCGCCACGTCGGGTGCCCTCGATGCCGCTCGTACGATTCACGCTTGCCGTGCCAAGCTCGCGCGCCTTTTGGGCTGCCCACGTGCTGACCATGTGTGCTTTACGCCCAACTCCACCGCGGCGCTCAACACCGCCATCTGTGGCGTGGTGTGCCCCGGCGACCGCGTGGTCACAACGGTGCTCGAGCACAACTCCGTGCTGCGTCCGCTCAATCGCTTGGCGACGGAGCAGGATGTGACCGTTGAGCATGCGGGCTGCGATGCGAACGGCGTGCTCGACTATGACGAGCTCGAGCAGTTGGTCACGCCGGGCACGCGTGCCGTGGTGGTAACGCACGCCTCCAATGTGACCGGCAATGAGGTCGACATTGCGCGCGTGGCCGCCATGGCCCATGCGGCCGGCGCGCTTGTGATCGTCGACGCCTCTCAGTCTGCCGGCACGGCGCGTATCGATATGCAGGGCATGGGGCTCGACGTGGTGTGCTTTACCGGCCACAAGGGGCTTATGGGTCCGCAGGGCACCGGTGGCCTGGCCGTGGCGGAGGACGTCGACGTGGCGCCGTGGGTCATGGGCGGCACGGGCGTGCACAGCTTCGATGCGCTGCAGCCCATGGAGTGGCCCACACGCCTTGAGGCGGGCACGCTCAACGGCCACGGCATCGCGGGCCTTTCTGCCGGCCTCGACTTTATCGAGGCCCAAGGCGGAGTCGAGGCGATCGCGGCACACGAGCGAGCACTGGCGGATCGCTTCCTTGCCGGTGTGCGCGAGATTCCGGGGATTAAGCTCTACGGTGCCTTTGACCAACCCGCGCGCTCGGCGATCGTGTCGCTCAACGTGGGCGATATCGACTCTGCCGAGATTTCGGACGCGCTCATGCAAGGGTGGGGGATTGCGACGCGCCCCGGCGCCCATTGCGCTCCGCTCATGCACCGCGCGCTCGGGACCGAGCGCCAGGGTATTGTCCGTTTCTCGTTTGGGTATTTCAACACGGACGAGGAAGTCGATACCGCGATTGACGCTTTGCGCGATTTAGCCTGCTAGAGCGTATATACTTGCGGGACGGGTGTTTTTGCCCGTCCCGTTTTTGTTTCGACCCGAAAGGTGTGCCTATGGCCTCATCCGCACCGCGCGGTCTGCGCTCCGACCATGTCGTTACCGTCGGCATCGCCCTGTTCTCGATGCTCTTTGGCGCCGGCAACCTCATTATTCCGCCGCTGCTGGCGTTGCAGGCAGGTTCTGCCACGCCGGTCGCCATGCTCGGCTTTCTGATTGCCGCCATCGGCCTGCCCGTCATGGGATTTATCGCCGTCGCGCTTGCCGGAACGGCGCGCGAGCTTGCCGGCCGCGTGCACCCCAAGTTTGGTGAGTTCTTTGTTGCGGCGGTCTACCTGGCCATCGGTCCGTGCCTGGCCATTCCGCGCACAAGCTCTACGGCGTTCGAAATGCTGGTGCCGCTGCTACCCGAGGGTGTTTCACTCGGCACGGCACGTCTGGTGTTTGCCATCGGGTTCTTCGTCGTCGCGTTTGCGCTCACGCTGCGCCCGGGTGTCATCACACGCGTACTCGGCCGCATTACGGGCCCCGCGCTCATTGCGCTCATCGTGCTGGTCGTGGGTGCTGCCGTGATCTCGCCGCTGGGACCGGCTGCCGCGCCTCAGGCTCCCTACGATGCAGGCGCCGCCGTGCAGGGCTTTTTGACCGGTTACCAGACCATGGACCTGCTCGCGTCGCTCGCCTTCGGCATCATCATCGCCGAGACCATCCACGAGCTGGGCGTTACTGATGACAAGCGCGTGGCCTTTGAGATTTCGCGCTCTGGTGTGATCGCCGGCGCACTCATGGCCGTCATCTACTGCGGCCTGGCGCTTGCTGGCACGCAGCTCAGCACCGTGATGCCTGATGCCACCAACGGCGCCGCCATCCTTGCCCGCTCTGCCTCCATGCACTTTGGCCTTGCCGGCACGGTCGTGGTCTTTGCCATCTTCTTCCTCGCCTGCATGAACGTGTGTATCGGCCTTATCAGCTGCTGCTCGCGTTACTTCTGCGAGACGTATGTGGTTAAAGGGGGGGCGGAGGCCTCCGAGGAGGCCATGCGCCGTCCCTTTGCGATTCTCGCCTTTGTGTTCGCAGCGTTTTCGTGCGTGCTCTCCAACGTGGGCCTCGACGTGATCCTTATGTTCTCGGTGCCCATGCTTAACGCCTTGTATCCCGTCGCCATCGTGCTGGTTCTCATGGGTTTGGTACACGGCTTTTGCGACGCTCATCCGCAGGTGTGGGTCTGGGTCGGCGGTGTGGTTGCCGTGCAGAGCGTGATCACCTCGGTCCGCGATGCGTTCTTTGCGGGCGCGTGGCTACCGTTTGATGTTCTTCCGCTGGCGGATATCGGTGCCGCGTGGGCGCCGGTTGCCGTGGCGGCGTTTGTGATCGGTCTGCTCCACAGCAAGTTTGTCGCACATTCGAGGAGCTAGGGTTTCTGCGCTTGCACAGGCGGGGAGTCTCCCCTATAATTTCCTTCGCTTTGGGACACGCAAGGTTTAGACCTTAGCTGCTCAACACCTTCGGGACGTGGCGCAGTTTGGTAGCGCGCCTGCTTTGGGAGCAGGATGTCGCAGGTTCAAATCCTGTCGTCCCGACCATATCTTGCGGGCGTAGTTCAATGGTAGAACCCCAGCCTTCCAAGCTGATGACGCGGGTTCGATTCCCGTCGCCCGCTCCATAAGATAGATGAATGGCTCTGATTCCTTTTGGGACCAGAGCTGTTTTCATATACATGCCAGGGACCCCACATCCCCTCCTAAGTTGCGGTGAAATAGTTCCTGGATTAGCCGCAATAGCTGTTATCCAGGAACTATTTCACCGCAACTTATTGAGGCCGAGCGGGCTGGGTCGATGATGGGTTCTTTTGTCGAGAAGATGAGGGCGGCCGGTCAGGAGTCTGCGTAGGGTTTTGTGGTCGGTATACCGTAGCCGCGCATCATGGAGCCGAACGCTTTGACATCGTAGGTGTCTAAGAGCTTGAAATGAATGACGTTGTGGCCCATAGCACGCAGGTTCGCGTCGCGCACGAGGGCAGCTCGATAGGTTTTTGCCGCAGTATGTTCCGGATCATTTTGGGCATCGCCCTCAAACTTGCCCAGTCCATGCAGCTCAGCCAGCATCCAAGAGCCGTTTGGCATCTGCCAGCCGTAATCTGCCAAATAATAGCCGGCGTTTCCCGGTCGAGTGATTTCAACCTGAAGTTCGGGAGCGGCAACTCCTGCCATAATCATTGCCGCCCGTGCTTCGGATTCTCCACCGTTATCCGACCTGCCATCCATGTGTTCAAAAACGTCAAATGCGCGCGCGATGCCGTGCAATCCGCGGCAGTTCGCTTGTGCATATGCACGTAATTCTTCACGCTCGACACCGTACTCACGAGCCAACCCGTCGACATAGCCTAGTGCATATCGAAAAGCGCTCGTTCGGGCGATGTCGACCACCGTGCGATATGGATCCGTTAGCGTAAACGGGCCGAGCTGCCATACGTCGCCCGGTCGCCAGCGTCGGTATTCAACGAATTCGTACATATCGCGTCTGGTGGAACGCGGTAGCAGTACTTGCACCTTGTCGAGAAGCGAATATGCAGAACCGATGCCATAGAGCAGCGCCGCCGTTGCTCCACAAAACACGGCATCCGGTTCAACGACCGCAATAGCGGATGCCAATTGAAAGATGCGATCTTCGACGCCGAGGTCATTCCAATACGCGGGATCAGCGTAGACATGGTTGTAGAGTCGAATAATCATCTCTTTTTGCATGAGCGCGTAGGCACAGCGTTCGTCCCATTTTTTGGTAGCTACAAACAGGTGCCCGCCATGATGGGCCTCGAATAACCGGAAGAACAGCTCTGCTTGCGGTTTGGAACAGCGTTTATCATGACTCATTTTCGACCCCATGGTCTCGAGGGGGAGTGAATGACACTACGCTATCCCATATTTGGTCCGCCAGACCTTGCCATGAACTGACCAAAAGCTTGACGGGGCAGGTCAGAGCCATGAGCCAGAGCCAAACATATCGGCAAACGGTTGATTAGTGCCCCTCGGTGGCACTAAAAACCACCCTTACAGAAAGTTGCGGTGAAATAGTTCCTGAAAAGCTCGAATAAGCCTAAATCCAGGAACTATTTCACCGCAACTTAGGAGGGGATGGGGCTGAGAGGCGGGCGATGCCGTTGCCTGCCGGTTAGTGGCGAGATTGGTGGCGGAGCTTGTCGATGGTGGAGTCGGTGCTTCGGCTGCGGGCTTCGGCGGCGTGGTCGCGGACTTCGGCAGCGGTTTGACGCTTGCGGCAGTAATCGATCATGCCTTGAATGATGGGCTTGCCAAAGCTCACGACATCATCGTTGTAGATGGCGGTTCGGGCTGCGAGGAGGCAGTCGGTAAAGTCCATATGGGTCTTGCCAAAGAGTTTGACGGCAAGGGCGACAACGGTGGGCTCGTCGACCATGACGTCATCGAGCAGCCTTCTCATGGCCGTAGCAATCTCAACGCGGGGAACCTTATAGACGTCGCGCAGCGTGACCACGACGCGCGTGATGATCTCGGGGTAGACGCGAGCGGTGCGCGTGGCGATGACCTTAGCGGCGCGCGGTGACAGAACTTCGTCGTCGTCAAGCAGGTAGCGTAGGATGACGGTCTCGTCGATGATGGTGCTACTCATGGATATCTACTTCCTCGGGACCCAAAATCGAATCGTCGCTTTCCGTGGCAAGGTACTCAATCCAGGCATTGCGCTCCTCGGCGCGGCGATTGGGGTCACCATATGCTTTGAGCGATCCATAGGCGGCGGTGCCGTCCTTTGAGCGCACGGCGACCGGCTGAAAGGGGAGCTTGCGCATCAAAATGCTCTGCGCGACAAATAGACGGACGGCCTCGGCAAGCGATGTGCCCATGGCGTCGTAGAGGCGCTCGGCATGCTGCTTGTCCTCTTCGCGAATGCGCACCTGCAGGATGGCTCGTTTTTGCGTCGATGACATCACTGCCCTCCCTTAGCTAGCGTGCAATATAGTCGGTCAAATGCGGTATATACCGACATCTTAGAATCTTATAACCATTACTTTATTTTACTCAAGTAAATAACCATTAACACGAATACAAGCGTAGTACATTCAAAATGAGAGCGTGTAAAAATCTCAGAGGTGTACGCATGTAATACACTCACCTTTATAGCTTATAGAGAATAATTCCAACCTGCCAAAACCCCTGCAATACACCCGTATTGCAGGGCCTATGCTCAAGTTTGCCACCTGCAACTGCGTATATTTAGCCTGTATATCGTTGGAGGAACTCTATCGAAGCGCCTGTTTCGCCGCATGCGCTCGATACGCCGATGCCAGGCCACGGGCGGCTTGGGGCAACGTCGACAGGGTCTCTCCGGCATGGGATTCAGGAGGGAGTGAACAACATGGGCAATAAACGAGTCGTAGCCGATTCCTCGCGCTGCATTGGGTGTCAAACCTGCATGGCGGCGTGTATCGAGGCACACGACATCCCCGGCAACATCGCCGCGCCGCGCCTGCGCGTGACGCGCACCTACGAGATTTCCGCACCGGTGGCATGTCACCACTGCGAGGACGCTCCGTGCGCCAAGGCCTGCCCCACGGGCGCCTTGTTCTTTGATCCAAAGAACCATCGCATCGGCGTCAACGAGGACAACTGCATCGGTTGCAAGAGCTGCGTCATGGCATGCCCCTTTGGCGCCGTGAGCGTGGCGACCACGCAGGTCCCCGTCTTGATGGGCGACGTGCGCGTGGGTTCGCAGACTAAGAGCTTCGTGCTCAAGTGCGACCTGTGCGTGGACCGTCCTGGTGGTCCGGCGTGTGCCGAGGCGTGTCCGACCAAGGGTCTCACCCTGGTAGACGAGGAGCGTCTGGCAGAACTGACTGCCGAGCGTGCCCGCGCCACCATCGAAAACGAGGCGTAAGCGTCGGGCGACAGGCCCAATGATTGTCAAATAAGTACCGAGTATTCGGTAGCAGAGAAAGGAAGGAGGGTGTCATGGAGAAGCATAAAGTGATCTGCCCGTACTGCGGCGCCGGTTGCCAGTTTAACCTCTTGGTCCAAAACGGCCAGGTTGTGGGTACCGAACCGCTCAACGGCATCACCAATCAGGGCGAGCTGTGCCTTAAGGGCATGAGCGGCTACGACTTCATCAACGACACCAAGATCTTGACTCCTCGCGTACTGCACCCGATGATCCGCCGCACCAAGGGCGCGGATCTTGAGCGCGTAAGCTGGGACGAGGCACTGGATTTCACCGCATCTAAGATGCAGGCCATAATTGACGAATATGGTCCTAACGCTGTCATGACCACCGGCTCCTCGCGAGGCGGCGGCAATGAGGCGAACTACGTCATGCAGAAGTTTACGCGTGCGTGCATCGGCACCCACAGCGTAGACAACTGCGCCCGTACTTGACACGGCCCTACTGTCCTCGGTCTGATGGACACGGTTGGTTCGGGTTGCATGTCATGCTCCATCCCCGGTATGGAGGATGCGGGCTGCATTTTCCTCTTCGGCTATAACCCTGCCGATTCGCACCCCATCGTCGCAAGGCGTATCGTGCGAGCCAAAGAAAAGGGTTGCAAGATCATCGTCGCCGACCCGCGCCATATCGAAACCGCGCGTATCGCCGATCTCTACCTTCCGATCAAGAACGGTTGCAACGTTGCGTTCCTCAACGCCTTTGCCAACTGCTTGGTCAACGATGGCCTCTACGACAAGGAATTCGTCGCCGAGCACACGAACGGCTTTGACGAATGGTGGGAGACCATCAAGAACTACACTCCCGAATCCGTACAGGACATCACGGGTGTCGAGCCCGCGTTGATCCACCAAGCTGCCGAGATGTACGCCACGGCGAAGCCCTCTGCCATCATTGGCTGGGGCATGGGCGTATGCCAGCAGAAGCAGAACCTGAAGACGGTGCACACCATCGCCTCCATCGCCTGCGTTGCCGGCCAGATCGGCAAACCCAATTCCGGCCTCGCGCCCGTGCGTGGTCAGAACAACGTCCAGGGCTCCTGCGATATGGGCATGCTGCCTAACCTGTACCCTGGTTACCAGAAGGTCACCGACCCGGCAGTGCGTGCCAAGTTTGCCAAGGCTTGGGGCGTGCCCGAGGAAAAGCTCCCGCTCGAGGAGGGCTACAAGCTCACCGACCTGGGTCACCTGGTCGACGAGGGCAAGGTGCACTGCTTCTACAACTACGGCGAGGACCCGGTGCAGACCGAGCCCGATTCGGCCGGTATGCGCAAGACGCTCTCCGAGCTGGATCTGTTCATTTGCCAGGACATCTTTATGACGCAGACGACCATGCTCGCCGACGTCATCCTGCCCGCTACCTCTTGGGGCGAGCACGAGGGTGTCTTTACCGCATCCGACCGTAGCTTCCAGCACTTTGACGCGGCTGTTCCGCCCAAGGGCGAGTGCCGTCACGACTGGGAGATCTTTGCCGACCTGTCCACGCGCATGGGCTACCCCATGCACTACGACAACACCGAGCAGATCTGGAACGAGTGCATTAGCCTGTGCCCCAACTTTGTGGGCGCGACCTACGAGAAGATGGCTCCCGAGGGCGGCTACGCACAGTGGCCTGTCAAGAGCACCGATGTGAACGACCATGGCACCCCCGACATGTTCGCGGGTGGCAAGTTCACTACCAAGGACGGCCGTGCCAACCTGATGGCGCACGACTGGGAGGCGCCCTCCGAGCTTCCCGACGATGAGTACCCGCTCATCCTTTGCACCGTCCGCGAGGTCGGCCACTACAGCTGCCGTTCGATGACCGGTAACTGCAAGACGCTGGCACTGCTTGCCGACGAGCCCGGCTTCGTTCGCATGAATCCCGCGGACGCGAAGGCCCGCGGCATCAAGAACGGCGACATCGTCTCGGTTCACAGCCGCCGCGGCCAGGTTTATAGCCGCGCGGACGTGTCCGACCGTATCAACAAGGGCACGGTCTATATGACCTACCAGTGGTGGATCGGCAAGTGCAACGAGCTGACCATGCACAAGGTCGACCCGGTCTCGCACACGCCCGAGGACAAGTTCTCTGCCTGCCAGGTCGACGCCATCGCCGACCAGGTGTGGGCCGAGGGCGAGGTGGAGCGTCAGTACACCGAGCTCAAGCAGGCTCTGGTGGACGCTGCCGCTCCCCAGGATGTTGAGCCCGGCGCCGCCAAGTTCGACGACGAGACGCACGTGAACCAAATCGTGTAGTCCCGTTCTCGTTGGCTTTTTGGGCCGGGCGTCCAAGCGCATCGGACGCCCGGCCCGTTATTTTGAAAGGAAGTGGGGATGAACCGCTTCATCGATATCAACCCGGAGAGGTGCATCGGCTGCGGAACATGCCAGTCCGCCTGTGCAGATGCCCACCGGATGCAGGGTCTTCAGGATACGCCGCGTCTGGCGCTCGTGAAGACCGGCGGCATCTCGGCCGCCCTGGCCTGCCACCATTGCGAGGGTGCCCCTTGCGCCGAGGTCTGCCCGGTGAATGCCATCGAGCACGATGGCGATCGCATCCACGTCAAGGAGCAGGAGTGCATCGGGTGCAGGCTGTGCGCCATCGCGTGCCCCTTCGGAGCCATCCATCCCGATGGCACGTCTATCGCCGGTGTCGCAGGCATGTGCGACCCGACGCCTTCGTATCCTAAGTCCCTGAGCAGCCTGCTTACGTGGGCTCCTGGCCAGTACACCTGCGCCGTCAAGTGCGACCTGTGTGCCTTCGATCCGGACGGCCCGCATTGTGTGGCGGCGTGCCCCACCAAGGCGCTGACCGTCATGGGCGGCGCGGCCGATCGCGAGCTCGACGAGGCCAAGCGCCTGCGCTCGATCGAAAACGGTCCAGTCGTCGACGTTACCGCTGTGGCCCAGGGCCTGTCCGAGAAAGCAGAAGGGAGCGTAAACAATGGATAGCATGACGCTGTTTATCGCATCGCTTGCCGTCTCGTGCATCGGTGCGCTCGCCTCGGTTCTGCTGATCAAGGCCGATAACGCCGCCAAGACCGCCGGCTGCCTGATCGGCGCCGTCGCGGCCGTGCTGTCGTTCATCGCGGGCCTCGAGGCCGTGCTTGGCGACGTTTCGTCCCTCAACACGGTCTTCTTTTTCCCGTTCGCCCGTCTCGAGCTCTTGCTCAACGGCCTTGCGGGCCTGATCGTGGTCCTCATCTCAATCCTCGCCTTTGCGGGCTTCATCTACGGTCTGTCCTACTTCGATGAGTACCCGGGCAAGGTCGGGCGCGCCGGTTTCTTCATGAACACCTTCGTCGCCTCGATGATGCTCGTCATCACCGCCGACAACGTGTTCTGGTTCCTGGTCGCCTTTGAGCTCATGTCCCTTACGAGCTACTTCCTTGTCGTTATCGAGGAGAACAAGAACTCCATTAGGGGCGGTTGGCTCTACTTCGTCATCGCGCACGTGGGCTTTGTCCTTATCATGGCGAGCTTCCTGCTCATGACCAACGGCGTGGGCGGTTCCTTCAGCTTCAGTGATTTCCGTACGCATGACTTTGGACCCGCCGTCTCCTCCGCGTGCTTCGTCCTCGCGTTCTTCGGATTCGGCGCAAAGGCCGGTATCATCCCGCTGCACTCCTGGCTGCCCCAGGCGCACCCCGAGGCGCCGTCCAACGTGTCCGCCCTCATGTCCGGCGGCATGATCAAGATCGGCATCCTGGGAATCCTCAAGGTCGGTCTCGACCTGCTCGCGGGTTCGGGCGTCCAGCTCTGGTGGGGCCTCATGGTCCTGGTCTTCGGATCCATCTCGTCGGTCCTGGGCGTCGTCTACGCCCTCCACGAGCACGACATTAAGCGCCTGCTGGCCTACCACTCCGTCGAGAACATCGGCATCATCTTGCTCGGTGTCGGCGCGTCCATGACGGCGCACGCCCTGGGCAACGACGTCATCGCGACGATCGCGCTCATGGCCGCCCTCTACCACACGCTCAACCACGCCATGTTCAAGGGCGAGCTGTTCCTCGGCGCGGGTTCCCTGCTCTATGCCACGGGTACGCGCAACATGGAGAAGATGGGCGGCCTGTTCCGCCGTATGCCGGTCACGGCCGTCTGCTTCCTCATCGGTGCCCTTGCCATCTCGGCTATCCCGCCGCTCAACGGCTTCGTTTCCGAGTGGTTCACCTACCAGTCCCTGTTCAACATCTCGACGCTCTCCGACCCGGTCGTCATGGTGTTCGCCGTCGCCTCCGCGGCCGCCCTCGCCATCACCGGTGCCCTGGCCGTCACGTGCTTCGTGAAGGCCTACGGCGTCTCGTTCGCGAGCAGCCCTCGTTCCCAGGAGGCCGCGAACGCCAAGGAGTCCCCGGCTCCGATGTTGTTCTCGCAGATGCTCCTCGCGGCCATCTGCGTGGTGCTGGGAATCGGCTCTCCCGTCATCGCCCCGGTTCTGGGCGACGTCGCCCAGAGCGTGCTTGCCGGCTCTGCCATCACAGCCACCTCGGGCGTGTCTCTGGTGAACGAGATTTCCGGTGCCGCCACCTCCACCCCCGCGATCGCCATCGCGCTCGTGGTCCTCACCGGCCTCGCGTTCGTGTTGAGGTCCTGCCTCGGCACCAAGGCCCCCGCTAAGAAGACCGACCCTTGGGCGTGCGGCTACGAGCCCAACGAGCACATGCCCGTCGTCGCCACGAGCTTCGCGTCAGACGTAGAGCTCTTCATGGGCCCGCTCTACACCCTGCGCGAGGTATGCACCAAGATCTGCTGGTCCATCGCGCACGTGTTCCAGAAGCTCACCGGTGTCGCCCAGGGCGTTGAGCCCCTGCCCGACCGCTTCCTGGTCGATGCACCGAGCGAGGGTGCCGATAAGCTGGCCGGCCTCGCCTCCAAGATCGAGGGCGGCAACTACTCCGTATACATCTGCTACATCGTCGCGGCGCTCGTGGTCTTCCTCGTGCTCGCCGTGGTCATGGTCTAGAGAGGGGAGAGGATATTATGAACATCGTTCTTGCGATAGCGCAGGGCCTCGTGGTCATGCTGGTCGCGCCCTTCTTCTCCGGCCTCGCCCGTGTGATTCGCGCGAAGATGCACAATCGCCGCGGTCCGTCCATCCTTCAGGATTACCGGGACCTCGCGAAGCTCATGGCGCGTCCCGAGTCCGTGAGTTCCGACTCGAGCTTCGTGCTGCGCATCATGCCGCCGCTGTTCCTCGCGGTGTCGTTCATGCTCGCCATGGGCCTGCCCATGTTCACGCTCGAGAGCCCCATGCCCGTCTTTGGTGACGCCATCACCATCATGTACGCGCTCGCGCTGTCCCGCTTCTTCTTCGCGCTGTCCGGCGTGGATTCCTCCAACGCCTACGCGGGCTTCGGCGGTATCCGCGAGCTCCTCATGAGCGTGCTCATCGAGCCGTCCATGCTCATCGCGCTGTTTACCGTCGCCATCGTGTGCGGCTCCACGGACATTGCGACCATGGGTCAGCACATCGTTACGGGCAACGTCTCGAGCGTCGTCGCCGTCATCCTCGCCGGCGTCGCCTTCGCGGCCGCCTGCTATATGGAGCTCGGCAAGCTTCCGTTCGATCAGGCCGAAGCCGAGCAGGAGCTCCAGGAGGGCCCGCTCGCCGAGCTCTCCGGCCCGTCCCTGGCCATGATGAAGCTCGCCATGGGCATGAAGCAGGTCGTGGTCGTCGCTTGGTTCACCTCCATCTTCATCCCCTGGGGAGAGCCCGCGACCATCGGCGTCACCGCTCTCGTGGGCGCCGTCGTCTTCCTTGTCAAGTGCCTGGTCGATTTCGTTGTCTGCGGCGTGCTCGAGAACTCCGTTTCCCGTTCGCGCTTCAAGGTGCTCGGTAACCAGACCTGGGCCGTCGTCGGCATCGCGGTCCTCGCGTTCGTCTTCGTCGTCGTAGGCGTGTAGGGAGAAGGGAGAAACTATGTCAATCGAATCGAGCTTGTCCCTCTTTGCCATGGTGGCGATCGCCGTCCCCATGCTGGGCTCCCTGCTCATCGTCATGCTGCCGCGTCCCTACGCTAAATGGATCTGCGCCTTTGCCGGCGGCATCGCCACGGTCGCTTCCGTTGGCTTGGCCGCGACGTTTGCCGGAAACGGCATGAACGCGGTCGATGTAACCTGGGCGAGTATGGGCCAGACCTTGGTCATGGGCTTCATATTCGACCGGATGAGCACGCTGCTCGCACCCGCGTTCGTCGCTATCGGCCTGCTCGTCGTCATCTATTCGTTCCCGTACATGAGCGATAAGAACAAGGAGCATCCCGACGCGCCCCGTCGCCGCTTCTACGTGTACTTCTCCACGTTCATCGGCGCCATGGCCGGTCTCGCCTACAGCTCCACCATCGTCGGCCAGCTCGTTTTCTTCGAGATCACCGGCGTGTGCTCCTGGGGCCTCATCAGCTACTACATGACGCCCACGGCCAAGAAGGCCGGTATGAAGGCGCTCATCATCACCCATATCGGCGCTCTGGGACTCTACATCGGCGCGGCCTTCCTGTTCGCCGGAACCGGCACGTTCGCGCTGAGCGCGATCTCCCAGCTCGATTCCGGTATGAAGACCGTCGTGCTGCTGCTCATCCTGTTCGCCGCTTGGGCCAAGTCCGCCCAGTTCCCGCTCTACATGTGGCTGCCCTCCGCAATGGAGGCCCCCACGCCCGTTTCCGCCTACCTCCATGGCGCGTCCATGGTGAAGGTCGGCGTGTGCGTGTTCGCCCGCGCTCTTGCGAGTGCCGGCGATATCCCCGAGATCGTCGGTTGGGTCGCCATCATCGACGCCGTCGTGACCATGCTCTTCGGCTTCCTCATGTACCTGCCCCAGAAGGATATGAAGCGCCTGCTCGCCTTCTCGACGATCGCGCAGCTCGCCTACGTGTTCTTCGGCCTGGGCCTCTCCGTGTTCGGAAGCCAGATGGCGTTCAACGGCGCCGTCGAGCACATCTTCAACCACGCGTTCACCAAGACCCTGTTCTTCCTCATCGCCGGCTCCCTCAGCTTCACGCTGGGAACCCGTATGTTGCCCAAGATCCAGGGCCTCATGAAGAAGTACCCGGTCACGGGCGTGGGCTTCGCGGTCGCCGCGACCGCTATCGCCGGCGTGCCCCCCATGAGCACGTTCTTCTCCAAGTTCCAGATTATTTCCGGTGGCTTCGCGGTTGGTGCTTCCAACACGGTCATCTTCGTCCTCGTGTGCGTCATGGTCGTCGAGACCGTCGCCACCTTCGCATGGTTCCTGCGTTGGATGGGTAAGGTCCTGCCCGGTGAGCCGAGCGAGACCGTGGCCGCCGGCCAGCCCCTTCCGCGCGCCATGGCGTTCGTGTTCGTCGTCCTCATGATCATGGTCGTCGTCGCCGGTCCTCTGTCCTCTAGTTGGATGGGTTAGGAGGTAGGACATGGGTTATTCGTTAGTCAATATCCTGGGCGGTCTTCTGATCGTGACCTCCACCATGGTGGTCGTCTCGAAGACCATCCCGTCCGCCATCAAGTGGTACGCGATCCAGTCGGTTGTCCTGGTGGGCGTGCTGCTCACCCTGGGCCTCACCACCGGTGCCACCGAGCTTCTCATGTGGGCCGCGTCGGCCTTCGTCACCAAGGTGATCCTCGTTCCGTTCATTCTCAACCGTGCCTACAAAAAGATGGGTTCGCCTGCCGATAGCACGCTGACCTCCTCCATCAAGCCGGCCTGGACCATCATCCTCACCGGTCTGGAGGTGGCCGTCTGCTTCGCGGTGGTCACGCGCCTGACGCTGCCCACCGCCGAGGTGGCTACTCCGGCCCTCGCCATCAGCTTCGCGCACTTCTTCGTCGGCCTCACGTGCATCATCTCCCAGCGCAACATCCTCAAGCAGATCTTCGGGTACTGCCTTATGGAGAACGGTAGCCACGTGACGCTCGCCCTGCTCGCGCCCACGGCCCCCGAGATCATCGAGATCGGCATCGCCACCGACGCCATTTTCGCCGTCATCATCATGTCCGCCGTCGTCGTGAGGATCTGGAACGACACTAAGTCGCTCGACTCCCACGACCTTACCGAATTGAAGGGGTAGGCCATGGATGTTTCAATGCTGACGGTCGCCCTGCTCGCTTGTCCCCTCGTGTTCTCCCTGATTATGGCTGCGCTCCCCAAGACGACGTCCTACAGCGTCTTCGCGGGGCTCAACACCATCTCCGTCGCGGCGACCCTCGTCCTTTCGGTCGTCACCGCGGGAACCATGCTCTCGAGCGGGCAGAATATCGACGCCTTGGGCCTGTGGCTCCATCTCGATTCGCTCTCGTCGATCTTCGTCCTTCTGGTAGGCATCATCGGGTTCATCACCGGCGTGTACTCCATCTCCTATATCAAGATCGATATCGAGGAGAAGACCATGCCGGCCGAGCGCACCAAGCAGTACTACGCGCTGTTTAGCCTGTTCGTCTTCACGATGCTGCTCGCCTGCCTGTCCAACAACATCATCCTCACCTGGGCGGCGGTCGAGGCCACCACGCTGTCGACCGTGTTCCTCGTGGGTATCTACAAGAACAAACAGGCGCTCGAGGCGTCTTGGAAGTACGCGATGGTCTGCACCGCCGGCGTGGCCTTCGGCCTGTTCGGCACGCTGCTCATCTACGCGAACGCCGCCGATATCATGCCCAACGCGCATGAGGCTGCCTTCCTTACCTCCATCATGCCCTACGCCGACCAGTTCGACCCGATGCTCGTGCGCCTCGCGTTCGCGTTCATCGTCATCGGCTTCGGCACCAAGGCGGGCCTGTTCCCCATGCACACCTGGCTGCCCGACGCGCACTCCCAGGCTCCGAGCCCGGTTTCCGCGCTGCTCTCGGGCGTGCTGCTCAAGTGCGCCATGCTGGTGATTATCCGCTTCTACTCCCTGTCCATCATCACGGTGGGCGACACCTATCCGCGAACGCTCCTGCTCATCCTGGGCACGCTGTCCATCCTGGTGGCCGCCCTGTGCATCTTCAAGCAGGACGATATCAAGCGTCGCTTCGCGTACTCCTCCGTCGACAACGTCGGTGTGGTCGCGCTGTGCCTGGGTATCGGTGGTCCGCTCGGTATCGCCGCCTGCCTGCTGCACTGCATCTTCCACGGCTTCACGAAGGCGCTCGCCTTCTGCATGGCCGGTAACATCCAGCACATCTACCACACCCGCGACCTGAACAAGATCAAGGGCGTCGTCGAGATCGCTCCTGTCACGGCAGCGCTCACCATCATCGCCCTGCTCGCGCTCGCCGCCTTCCCGCCGTTCGCCCTGTTCATCTCCGAGTTCCTCACCTTCGTGGCCGGCATCCAGTCCGGTCCCATCTGGGTGGTCGTGCTCGTGGCCATCGGCCTCACCGGCGTGTACTTTGCCCTTACCGGCATTGCGCTCAAGTCCATCTTCGGCAAGGCGCCCGAGGGCATGAAGCGCCACGAGGTGCCCGCCCTCATGATCATCCCCGAGATCGCCCTCGCGATCGTGGTCATGTGGTTCGGTATCGCCACCCCGGTCGCCATTACGAGCGGCGTCGAGGATGCAACGTCCGTCGTTTTGAACCAGAGCGTCGAAGAGCTCCACGAGGCCCCTCTCTACCGCATGGTGTTCAGCTCCCAGACCAAGACAAGCGAGGTGAATTAGCACCATGGCTGAACCTGAAAAGAAGGACTACGCTCGTCGCTGCGAAAGCCACGTCGAGGCCCTGCGCGCCGCAGTGCCGGGCGCTATCGAGAAGGTCGAATGGCAGTGCGAGGACCAGCTGACGATCACCGTCAAACAGGACAAGCTGCCCGAGGCCGTCCACTACCTGTACTACGAGCGCTACGGCTGGATTCCCGTGATCATCGGCAACGATGAGCGCAGCCTGTGCGGCCGTTACGCCGTGTACTACGTCATCTCCATGGAGGGGGAGGACCCCGGCTGGGTGACCGTGCGCACCGAGGTCGATCCCGCCAAGATGACGTTCCCGTCCGTGACGCCGTTTGTCCCCGCCTGCGTGTGGGGCGAGCGCGAGCTGCGCGATATGTTCGGCCTGATCCCCGAGGGTCTGCCCGATCGTCGCCGCCTGGTGCTGCCCGATGACTGGCCCAGCGGCCTGTACCCGCTGCGCAAGGACTCCATGGATTACCGCTTCCGTCCCGCTCCCGCGAGCGACATGGAAAACTACGAGTTCTTGGCCGATACCAAGGGCAAGGAGACCACACTCGTCCCCATGGGCCCGTTGCACATTACCTCCGACGAGCCCGGCCACTTCCGCCTGTTCGTTGAGGGCGAGACGATCGTCGACGCCGACTACCGTCTGTTCTACGTGCACCGCGGCATGGAGAAGGTCGCCGAGACGCGCCTGAACTATGACGCCGTGACGTTCCTCGCCGACCGCATCTGCGGCATCTGCGGCTGCGCCCACTCGGTGGCCTACGCCGAGGCCGTCGAGCGCGCCCAGGGCATTCATGTCCCGCCGCGCGCCCAGTACATCCGCGCCATCATGCTCGAGGTCGAGCGCCTGCACTCGCATCTGCTCAACATTGGCCTGGCGTCGCACTACACGGGCTTCGACTCCGGCTTCCAGCAGTTCTTCCGCGTCCGCGAGAAGTCCATGGACCTGGCCGAGAAGCTCTCCGGTCACCGCAAGACCTACGGCCTCAACGTGATCGGCGGCGTGCGTCGCGACATTTTGGCCGAGCAGAAGCTCTCCACGCTCACGACCATCCATCAGCTGCGCTCCGAGGTTCAGGAGCTCGTCGACGTTTTGCTCTCCACGCCCAACTTTATCGAGCGTACGAGCGGTATCGGCATTCTAGACCGCAAGATCGCACGTGATTTCTCGCCGGTCGGCCCGCTCATGCGTGGCTCGGGCTATGCCCGCGACGTGCGCTTTGACCATCCCTTCGACGGCTACGCCGATCCGGATGTTCAGAAGATGCATGCTGCCACGGCCGACACCTGCGATGCCTTCGGCCGTACCGCTGTTCGCATCCAGGAGGTCTACGATTCGATCGACATGATCGAGACCATGCTCGAGAACTGCCCGTCGGGCCCCATCCTCACCACGGATTGGGAGTACACCCCGCACAAGTACGCCATCGGCGCCACCGAGGCGCCGCGCGGCGAGGACGTGCACTGGGCGATGCTCGGCAACAACCAGAAGTGCTACCGCTGGCGCGCCAAGGCGGCCACGTACAGCAACTGGCCGGTCCTGCGCTACATGTTCCGCGGCAACACCGTGGGCGACGCGGCGCTGATCGTCGGCTCGCTCGACCCGTGCTACTCCTGCACCGACCGCGTGACGGTGACCGATGTCGCCGCCAAGCGCGACCACGTGCTCGACAAGGAGCAGTTCGAGAACGTCTGGCGCGACAAGTCGCCGCTTGCGGGCGAGGGCACTATGGCCGCTCCGCTCGATGAGGAGGCGCTCTAATATGCTGAAGCTTTGGAAGGTTAACGCCAAGGCCGGCGACGCGACGGTCAAGTACCCGTTTGCGCCGTTCCCCACCAATAAGGACATGCGCGGCAAGCCCGAGCACAATGCTGAGCTCTGCATCGCTTGCGGTGCCTGCGGCGTGGCGTGCCCGGCCGATGCCATTCGCATGGACACCGACCTTGCGGCCGATACCATCACCTGGTCGATCGACTACGGTCGCTGCATCTTCTGCGGCCGCTGCGAGGAAGCCTGCCCCATGGAGGCCATCAAGCTCACCGAGGACTGTCTCTTATACACATCTCCGAGCCCACGAGACATGCGCAGATCT
>URKT01000037.1 GCA_900548495.1 uncultured Collinsella sp.
AACGATATGGCACCGTGGGGACACATGTATGTCAATCCTGGTCTAACAGAGCCTTGGAATATGGCGCCAAGTGGCAAGACGATCCCAAGGCAAAGACGGCATTCCGCCGCGCCGTAGTTCGCTTGACCGTGGCGACGGTGTATCTTTCCGGCGTATTCGCCGCTCTCAACGCTGGCCTCACGACCTTGCATGCCGTCGGAGTTGTCGATTTGAGCGATTGGCCGCGCCTGCTGCTTGTCGTGAGCTCGTTGGCCGCTGGCGTCCTATTTGACCTGCACGGCCGTTCGTATATGAATATCGGCATGACATGCGCCGCCATGTTGTCCACGCTTTCGTTCTTTGTGCTCATCGTCGACGGCAATGGCGGCAACGAGCTTGCTGCCACGATCATCTTTTATCTGGGCTCAGGCTTCTTTGTGGTGTTCTTTACCACAAAATATGCCGCCGTCTCGCTTTATGCGCGCTGGTCATATTTTTGGCCGTGCATGGGTCGCGTCGTCAACAACGTGTGCTCGATGTTCGTGACGGCGCCGGCGGTGGCGATTATCTCGAGTCAAAACGTGCTGGCTGCGGTCGGTGCGGCGCTCGTGATGTTTGTGGGCATTGCGATTACGCTGCTGGGACAGTTGGGGCAACGAACCGATGATGCCGTGATGCAGGACGGGCTGGCGCTTGCTGCCGACAATCTTGGTGGAGATCTTGCGCCCGCATGTTCCGACCCCGCGCTCGTGGAGGCAGCGGAGCTCACGCCCGATGAGCGCCTCGACGCCTTCGTCGCCACCTTTGGGCTTACAGAGCGCGAGCGCGATATTCTTGAGGCCTTGGTCGTTTCGGACCAGAGCGTTCAGGACATCGCCACAACGCTCTTCCTTTCGCGCTCTACGCTCTACCGCCACATTTCCTCGATCAACAATAAGACTGGCACCGCCTCGCGCGTGGCCCTTATCAACTTCTTCTGGTCCTGGACGCCTCAAGACTAGCTAATCCCCCAATAAGTTGCGGGGGATAGTCCCTAAATCAAGGTCGTGGGACTTTAAACAGGAACTATTTCACCGCAACTGCTGAGGGGATAGGCTGCGGCGTCGACAGCGGCGTCGACGTCGGCAGCTGGCAGGGTGCTTTCCGCCTGCTTGCTACAGCAGCTCACCGTGGCGGGCAATGTAGCGGCGCTTTGCCAGCTGAGTGAGCGCGATGTAGGCGGTGACGATGCCGATGAGCAGCGCGAAAAAGCTCGCGGGCAGCGCCATGAGGCCGAGCGCATCGGCGATGGGGCTTGCCGGCAGCCAGGTGACGAGCGCCAGGCCCAGCACGGTGAGAACGCACAGTGCCGGCGCGGCGTGGTCACGCGGGCTCGGCAGGCGCGGGGAGCGCAGCATGTGGATCACGAGCGTCTGAGACCACATGGACTCGACAAACCAGCCGCTCTGGAAGATCACGGCGAAGGTCGCCATACCCGCGACGTTGCCCGCGGCGGCAAGCTCGGACCAGCTTGCGCCTACGGTGGCGGGGCACACCACAAAGAAGAGCGCGGCGAAGGTCACGATGTCAAACAGCGAGCTCACAGGGCCCAGCTCGAGCATAAAGCCCTTGATGGACGCGGCGTCCCAGGCACGCGGGCGGGCAGTCCAGGCGTCATCGACGGTGTCCCACGGCAGCGCGATGCACACGATCTCGTAGACCAGCGACAGCAGCACCAGCTGCAGGGCGCTCATGGGCAAAAACGGCAAGAACAGGCTCGCGACGGTCACGGACAGCACATTGCCAAAGTTGGAGCTCACCGTGGTCTTGAGGTACTTGAGCAGGTTGCCGTAGGTGCGGCGGCCTTCGATGATGCCGCGCTCGAGCACGCCCAGGTCCTTCTGAAGCAAGATGATATCGGCGGATTCCTTGGCAATGTCGACGGCCGAATCGACCGAGATGCCGCAATCGCTCGCACGCATGGCGGCGGCGTCGTTGATGCCGTCGCCCATAAAGCCCACGGTGTGGCCGAGCATCTCGCGCATGACACGTACCAGGCGCGCCTTCTGCAGCGGCGAGAGCTTGGCGAAGAGGTGGGTT
This sequence comes from uncultured Collinsella sp., assembly GCA_900548495.1. GTDB lineage: Bacteria > Actinomycetota > Coriobacteriia > Coriobacteriales > Coriobacteriaceae > Collinsella. Next base: position 2,059 of record URKT01000037.1, read on the forward strand.
TTCTCGGCGCGCTCGGCAAGTTCGGCGTTATCGAGCGTATCGATCTCGGAGCCGAGCAAGACGTTGCTCGCATCGATACCAATCTGCTCGCAGACGGTGGCGGCGACGCGGTCGTTGTCGCCGGTTAGGACCTTGACCGCTATGCCCTTGGCCTCGAGGGCGGCGACGGCGCCCGCGGCACTTGCTTTGGGCGGATCGAGGAAGGCCAAAAAGCCCATCAGCACCATGTCGCACTCGTCGGCGATGCCAAACTCGCCCACGCAGCGCGGATTGGTCTTCTGCGCCACGGCAATTACGCGTAGGCCCTCGGCGTTAAGTCCGGCGATCTGCTTGCGAATCTGGGCGAGCTTCTCGTCGGTGAGCGGCTGAGCGATGCCATCGATCTCGACAAAGGAGCAGATCTCGAGCATTTCCTCGGCGGCGCCCTTGGTAACCATCTGGGTTTTGCCTTGGGCGTCGGCGACAACTACGCTCAGGCGACGGCGCGAGAAATCGAAGGGAACCTCGTCGACCTTGGTGTAGCGGTCGCGCAGGCTCTGGCCCAGCATGGAATCGGGTGCGACGGTCGAGGGTGTCACATCGGCACGGTCGATTACGGCCAGGTCGATAAGATTTTTGAGGCCGGTCTGGAAGAAGCTGTTCAAAAACGCATAGCGCAGCACGCGCGCGTCCTCGTTGCCATCGGTGTTGAGGTAGCGCTCGAGCACGATGCGGTCTTCGGTGAGGGTGCCGGTCTTGTCGCAGCACAGGACGTCCATCGCTCCGAGGTTTTGAATCGCCGGCAGCTCCTTGACGATAACCTGGCGACGGGCGAGGTCCTTGGCGCCCTGCGACAGGCTCGTGGTCACGATGACGGGAAGCATCTGCGGCGTGATGCCCACGGCCACGCTCGTGGCGAACAGCAGCGCGTCGATGACGTTGCCCTTGGTGGCGGCGTTGATGGCAAAGACGGCCGGCGCCATAACGAGCATCAGGCGCACCAGCAGCATGGAGACGCTCGAGACGCCGCGGTCAAACGCGCTTTTTTCGCCGCGCCCGTTGAGCATCTTGGCGATGCCGCCCAGGTAGGTGTCCGAGCCGGTGGCAACGACAAGCGCCATGGCGGCGCCGTTTTGCACGGAGGTGCCGGTAAAGACGATGTTCTTGCAGGCAGAGACTGGCAGTGCGGAGCCGTCGGCGCCCTCGACGACGGTGGCGGCGGTGGTCTTCTCGACGGCCTCGCTCTCGCCGGTGAGTGCGGACTCGATCACAAACAGGTCGCGCGCGGTGATGATGCGGGCATCTGCCGGCACCATATCGCCGGCAGAGAGGCGGATTACATCGCCGGGGACGAGCTCGTCGAAGGGGATCTCGATGCGCTCGCCGTCGCGCAGGGCGGTGCAAGTGTTGGAGACCAGGTCCTTGAGGGCCTCTGCCGCATTGCCGCTGCGGGCTTCCTGGATAAACTTCATGCCGCCCGATACCAGCAGCATGATGCCGATGACGATGACCGTGGAGGGGTCGCGCTGCGGCTCGGGCACGGCGAGCACGTCGATGTAGAGCGAGACCAGCGCGAGCGCGGCGAGGATGCCGGCGAAGGGATCGATGAACGCGTCGGCGATGCGGCGGGCGAGCGTTTTGGTCGTTGCCTCGATGGTGTTGGGGCCGACGGCGTTCAGGCGCTCAGTTGCCTGCTCGACGGTGAGGCCGTTTGCCGTGGCGTCAAGCAGTACGAGGGCGTCCTCGGCACTATGGGTGGCGGCGAATATGGTGTTCTTGGACAGGCCGGTATGAGCGGCAGGGCGCGCCGTGCGGCGGCGCTTGGAGATGGCTTCGAGTACCGTGACGGTTTTGAGCATCAGCATAGGGTCCTCCTTGTTGAGGGGAGTTAGCGTACGTGTCGTATTTGCTTCAAAAAACCTAGATGTCGCTCACGTCAAGCTCTTGAGCCCACAAAGGGTGCAGCACGCCTTTGCGGTGGTTTTGGCGATCTGCCGGTGGCGTTTATGCGTGTGCGGAGTCCTCGCGGCGTGCCGAGGGCGACATGCAGGTTTTTCGACTAGGACTGCCTTCCATGGCACACCTCCTAAAGGCTGAGCGCAGCGCGCTTTGGGTATCTCGTACCCCTTTTTAATCCGCCCGTATTCTTGATGAGGGGGTTTGCCATGTCAACCCCATTGTTCGGAAAACCATTCCCCCTGACAAAGCCTTTACAGAATGCCGTGGCTCCAAAGCGCGCCCGCATCGACGCTTCGCCTGCGCTAAACTGGAAGGCACGTACGCGATTACGAGAGGAGCCCGCATGGAGGCTTACAAGCAAGAGTTCATCAAGTTTATGGTCGAGTCCGACGTCCTTAAGTTCGGCAGCTTTACGCTCAAGAGCGGCCGTCAGTCCCCGTTCTTTATGAACGCCGGCGCTTACGTGACGGGCTATCAGCTCAAGAAGCTGGGCGAGTATTACGCCCAGGCCATCCACGATAACTTTGGCGACGACTTTGATGTGCTGTTTGGACCGGCCTACAAGGGTATTCCGCTGGCCGTCGTGACCGCAATTGCCTACCACGAGCTGTACGGCAAGGAGGTCAAGTACTGCTGCGACCGCAAGGAGGCCAAGGACCACGGTGCCGATAAGGGCAACCTGCTGGGTTATGAGCCCAAGGACGGCGACCGTGTGGTCATGGTCGAGGACGTTACCACCAGCGGCAAGTCCATCGACGAGACCTATCCCAAGGTCAAGGCTGCTGCCGATGTCGAGATCAAGGGCCTGATCGTGTCCCTCAACCGCATGGAGGTCGGCAAGGGCGGTGTGACCACCGCGCAGAAGGAGATCGAGGCCAAGTACGGTTTCCCCGTCGCGAGCATCGTCTCCATGGCCGAGGTCGTCGAGACCCTCTACAACCACGAGATCGACGGCAAGGTTGTCATCGACGACGAGCTCAAGACCGCCATCGACGCCTACTACGAGCAGTACGGAGCACGTTAGTTACGGCGTTTTACCAAACGCCGTAACTGCTCGACGCTGCGCGGGCCGCATTTGGACAATCTGACGTTCAACTTCAAGGGCGCGACCAGAAGGTCAGCGCCCTTTCGTTTCACGTCACCTTGTCTCAAATGCGACCCGCTCGCTGTCCGTCCTCTACCTGCGGCGCTGCCTTGCTCCGGATGCGGTATGCTCAACCTGCGGCGCCTTAGAGGTAGTCATTGGGGACGTTCTTAAATGACTAGGTTGGGCACATTGCTTTGAGATGTTATTTAATCGGCTTTGATGGCCATGAAGTCGGCTACCTGCTCAAAGAAATTAGCGGCATTCATCTGCTATCGAAAATAATGCTCAAAAAATCGTCCGAGAAGTCGCGGGGCGATTTTTGATGCGTCGCGCGTCAAGTGATTTGGCAAGTTCTTGGTTAGATATTGGTTAGTTTTGGGGCAACCTTGCCAAAAGCTTGACGAATGCAAATCTAGACGTCGGCGAATGAACACTTTGAGCGAGCTCGGTGCAAAAATCTGGGCTGATTCTCGATAATCGCCTTCAATCGTCCCTTGCCAAGCGCTGGCCTCGCGTACAATCTGCTCCGACATTCGCGCGCCGTCCGGCGCTTAAGAGGGGAGGGCCCCATGGCAAACGAGATTTGGACCATCAAGCGTTGTCTCGAGTGGACCAAGGAGTACCTGGCCGAGCGCGGCGAGGAGCACCCCCGTCTTTCTGCCGAGTGGCTGCTGTGCGCCGCCACGGGCCTGGCGCGCATTGACCTATATATGCGCATGGACGAGACGCTTAACGCGGCTCAGCTCGAGACCATGCACGCGGCCGTTGTTCGTCGCGCTAAAGGTGAACCGCTGCAGTACATCACCGGCAGCACGCAGTTTCGCATGATCGACGTCACGTGCGCCCCCGGCGTGCTCATTCCGCGTCCCGAGACCGAGATGCTCGTCGAGGAAGTCCTCAATTATCTGGATGCCGAGGTGCTGAGCCCCGAGGCTGCTGCCCGTCAGCGTGTTGAGCTGCCTTGGAACGATGAGGTCGAAGAGGCCCGCAAAGCCGAGGCGGCGCTGGCCGACGAGCGCGCGACTGCCGAGCGCCGTGCCGCTAACCTGACGGCTGCCGATGAGGCGGCGCTAGGCAGCGACGTGCTCGGCAGCCGTGCCTATGCCGAGGAACTGGCCGACCGCGAGGCCGAGGAAGCCGCCGCGCAGGCAGCAGAAGCCGAAGCCGCGGAAGCCGCCGAGTCCGAGCTCGACGAATACGGCATCGCCATCGAGGATGCCGGCCAGGAGACGGCTTCAGCTCAGGATGCCGCTGCGCCTGCCCCAACCGAGCCCTGCACTGCCCGCGTTCTCGAGGTCGGCTGCGGCACGGGCTGCATTTCGCTCTCCCTTGCCTGGGAGCGCCGCGGCCACGTTACCTGCACCGCCACCGATATCGAGCCGCGCGCCATCGATCTGGCCACCAAAAACCGCGACGCCCTCGGCCTCACGGCAGATGAGGTTGCCTTTAGCCTCACCAACCTGGTGAGTTCCATTCCCCGCGAAGAGTGGGGCACCTTTGATGTGCTTGTCTCCAATCCGCCCTACATTCCGACCGACGTCATGCGCTCACTGCCGCACGAGGTCAAGGACTTCGAGCCCGACCTGGCGCTTGAGGGCGGCGCCGACGGCCTCGATATCTTCCGCCGCCTGCTCAATGCGGCGCCTTACATGCTGCGCGCCGGCGGCCTGTTTGCCTGCGAGCTCTACGAGGGTGCCCTCGACGCCGCCGCCGAGCTCTGCCGCCAGGCGGGTCTCTCGGACGTGCGCATCGTCCGCGACCTCACCGATCGCCCCCGCATCGTCCGAGCCATCGTCACCGAGCCCAAACAGCGCCAGTAATATTTATTAACTGGTTAGCAAAAATTATAAACTAGTTTATAATTAGGACGGCTGAAAGAGGTCGGCCCATGCAACCTCCTACCTTTCGGGAAATCATTGCCCTACTCAAGCACGATGGATTCGTGAAGGTCGCGCAAGTCGGTAGTCATGCTAAGTATGTTTCTGGCGACCGTGTTGTCACCGTGAACGGCTCTGGTGGTGATCGACCAAAGAAGGGCACGTGGGCAAGTATTCGTCGCCAAGCTGGATGGTAGTTGGAGGCAAAATGAGGCAGCGATTTACCTATGACTGCGTTCTCATAAAAGAAGACGACGGGTACTGCGCCAGCTTCCCGCAGATTCCCGGCGCTTTTGCCGATGGCGATACGCGCGAAGAAGCGATTGCCCATGCCACCGAGGCGCTGATGGCGTTTTTGGCCGACGACCTCAACAACGGTTTGACTCCGGCAGGGTACGAACGCTCGGCCGAGGTCGTGGCCCTTTCAGTCGAAATCGACCACGAGGACGCTCGGGAAGCGGCGTGCCGAACATTTAAAGACGCAGCGCTGGACCTCAAAGTCTCCGCTCCGCGGATTACCGCGCTGGTCAAAGCCGGAAAGCTCGATGTTGAACTTGTCGACGGCCGTCGGATGATAACGATAGACAGCATCGAGCGCTACGCCGCCCAAAAACGCCACGCCGGCAGGCCAAAGAAGTTCATCGCAGTCCAATGACCCCCTCACTTTCACCGACTACTAAAGCCGCTCACCAAACCAACATGCACTCTGGCCAAATAGGTTGAACGTTTCGTGCGAGAATGCCCCTCAGTAAACAAACTTTCACCAGAGCGTAAGGGGCTGGCATACACATGCAGACGGTCTATCGGGTATACAAGGGAACGCGCGAGCCGCATCGGCTTGCCGTCGAGCGCGCGGCCGAGGTGCTCGGCCGCGGCGGCCTGGCGCTGATCCCGACCGAGACGGTCTACGGTGTCGCCGTGGCAGTCAACGCCTTCTCGGACGCCGTGCCCCAAGATACAAGCGAATTCCCATCGTGGCCGCGCGATCCGCAGGCTGTCGTCAATGGCGCCGCGGTCCCTGCGCTCGGTACCGGCTACCGCCGCATCTTTACCCTCAAGCAGCGCAAACTCACCCAAACGGTCGCCTGGCTGGTTGATAATGCCGAAGCACTCGACCGCTATGGCGTGGATATCCCGGAAGATGCCCGCGTACTTGCGCGACGATGCTGGCCGGGAGCCCTGACTATCGTGGTCAAGGCGGCTCCCTGCGTGCCGACCTTTATGCGTGCTGCCGACGACACCGTGGCCCTGCGCGCTTCGGCCTCTCCCGTGGTCCAAGCGCTCATCCGCGCCTGCGGCAGTCCCCTTGCCTGCACGAGCGCCAACACACACGGCGCGCCCTCGCCGGCAAGCTTTGCCGCCGTCGAAGGTCGCATCCTGGAGGGGGTCGATGTTGCCGTCGACGCCGGCGAGACCCCGTGTCGCGACGCCTCGACCATCGTGTCGTTCCAGCACGGCGGGCTCCAGATCCTGCGCCAAGGCGCACTTCCCGCATCAGAGATCGAACGGGTCCTGTCCGACCCGATGCAATAGAAAGGTGTAAGCGATGTCGTTGAATCTGGGCAGCCTGGGCATGGAAGATGCCTCGTTTAACTTTGGCGGTTCCTACATCATGGCGCTCGACTGCGGCACCACCTCGGTACTTGCGACCATCGTCGACGAGTACGGCTGCATCGTCGCGCAGGCACGTCGTAGCGTCAAAACCAGCTTCCCGCGTCCCGGTTGGATAGAGCAAGACCCCATGGAGGTGCTTGCCAGCCAGATCGGCGTGATGATGGAGGTCCAGTTTAAGAGCGGTATCCATTCTGACCGCATCGCCGCCATCGGTATCTCCAACCAGCGCGAGACCACGGTGGTGTGGGACCGCATAAGCGGCCAACCCATCTATAACGCCATCGTGTGGCAATGCCGTCGCACCGCACCTCTGATCGACGAGCTGGTCGAGCGGGGCGCAGAAGAGCTGGTGCGCTCCCGCACGGGACTCACGCTCGATCCGTATTTCTCGGCTTCCAAGGTGCAGTGGATTCTCGACAACGTCGACGGTGCGCGTGAGAGCGCGGCGGCGGGCGACCTCATGTTCGGCACCATCGATACCTGGCTCATCTACAACCTCACCGGCAGTCAGGTCTTTGCCACCGACTACACCAATGCCAGCCGCACGGCGCTCTTTAATATCCATACGCTCGATTGGGACGACGACCTGCTGGCGCTCTTTGACGTTCCACGTTCCATGATGCCCGAGGTTCGTTGGAGCTCGGGCGACTACGGCCGCGTCGCGAGCGACATCATGACCAACATGCCGCCCATCATGGGCGTGGCGGGCGATCAGCAGGCGTCGCTGTTCGGCCACTGCTGCTTCCATCCCGGCCAGACCAAAAACACCTATGGCACGGGTTGCTTTATGCTCATGAACACCGGCGACGAGGTCGTCGAATCCAAGAACGGTCTGGTCTCCACGATCGGTATCGCCGCGGACGGCAAGATCGGCTATGCGCTCGAGGGTTCTATCTTTGCCGCCGGCTCAACCATGAACTGGCTGCGCAACAACATGGGCATCATCTCGAGTGTGAGCGAGTCCGCGCAACTCGCCGCTTCGATCAACGACAACGAGGGCTGCTACTTCGTTCCCGCCTTTGCGGGTCTGGGCGCTCCCTGGTGGGACCCGCATGCCCGCGGTATCGTGTGCGGTCTGACCGGCGCCTCGAGCCGTGCGACCATCGTACGTGCCGCCTGCGAATCCATGGCATATCAGAGCTACGACGTGCTGCGCGCCATGGAGCAGGACGTGGGACTTTCGATTGAGCGCCTGTCTGTCGATGGCGGTGCCTCGCGCAACGAGTTCATCATGCAATTCCAGGCCGATCTGCTGGATATCCCCGTGTTGCAGTGCGAGACGGTGGAGACCACGGCGATCGGTGCCGCGTACTTGGCGGGCCTTGCCGTCGGCTATTGGGAGGACCTGGAGGAGCTGGAGCAAAACGCTCAGATCGTTAAGACCTTCCTTCCCCATATGTCCGCCGAGCGCCGTGAGAGCAATCTCGCTGGTTGGCGTGATGCCGTCAAGCGTTCGCTCAACACCGCTCAGTAGGGTTGCGACGAGCTGCTCGATACAACAAACCGTTAAACTTATGCACGGCGCGCGGCAACAACATCGCCATGCGCCTTGTCAGCAAGGCCATCTTCCGGCCGCAACGAAAGGGGCAATCAACCCATGACCGTCACCTACGATACGTCCCGTGTGACCCTTGTCGATCACCCGCTCGTCCAGCATAAGCTGTCGATTCTGCGCGACAAAAACACCGGCACCAACCAGTTCCGCCAGCTCGTGCGCGAACTCGCACTTTTTGACGGCTACGAGGCCATGCGCGACCTGCCCATGGAAGACGTCGAAGTCGAGACCCCCATCACCACCGCAACGTTTAAGCAGCTCGCCGGCAAAAAGCTCGCCATCGTTCCCATTCTGCGTGCGGGCCTTGGCATGGTCGATGGCATCCTCGACTTGGTACCCTCCGCTCGCGTGGGCCACATCGGTATGGAGCGCGACGAGGTTACCCACGAGCCGCATGAGTATTACTGCAAGATGCCCAAGGATATCGACCAGCGCATCTGCCTGGTCGTCGACCCCATGCTCGCCACGGGCGGTTCGGCCGAGATGGCCATCAGCTACCTGCGCGAGCGCGGCGTCAAGGACATCCGCATGCTGTGCATCGTCGCGGCCCCCGAGGGCCTCAAGTCGCTGACTGAGAAGGACCCCGATGTGCATATCTATGCCTGCGCCATCGACGACCATCTCAACGAAGCTGCCTACATCGTTCCCGGCCTGGGCGACGCCGGCGACCGCATCTACGGCACGCTGTAATCTCTGGGCCATACCGGCTAACGTCGAAAATACGAAGAAATGGTGCGCGCGGGCGAGCAAAAGACGACCGCGCGCACTCCTGTTAACGGACGTTTTGCCCTGCAGGGTTCGAGAAAAACGTATTACCGTACCTGCGGCATAAAGAAGGTCTTAAGAAAACGAACAGGTGCGTATTAACCGATGCTTTTTCGGTTGTACTTTAGCGATTGGCTCGTACAATAGTCACCAATGTTTGGCGGGAACTGTTCTGTGAGGCGTTAAAAAAGGAAAGTGAGGACGCCAATGTTTCAGATAGCCGATCTGCTCGCTATCGTTGCAGGCGCCATCGCGGGCGCAATTGCCTTCCTTCCCTTTGTCTTTACGCTCAAGCCGGTTCTTGACGATAAACAGAATGCGGACATGCTCAAGGGTATGGTGAGTCTGGCGGTCTCGGCAATCGCCCTGCTCGTCTTTACCTTGGTTGTGTTTGTGTTGTTCGGAGAGGCATTTCGCATGTTCCTCTTGGGCGAGGCGATCGGCTTCGTGGCCTTTATGGCCGCCTGCACGGTTCGCGTCGCCAAGGCGCTGCGAGATCCTCATGAGGTCGAAAGGTAAGTCGTGGAAATTTTTGAAAAGCTGCCTGATGAGATTAATCATCTGGTCAGCGAGTTCAGCTCCACCCCTGTCGTGGGCGATCTGAGCTGCGGCATCACGCAGTACTCGTTTTGGCTGATCGTCTCCACGATCGTGCTCCTGATCGTCCTGGCCGTGTTCAAGAAGAAGCAGACCCTGGTTCCCAAGGGCTTCTTCGTCAACGGTTTCGAGTACATCATCGAGTACGTCGAGAACGATATCGGCAAGGGCGTCGTGGGTGAGAACTGGAAGAAGCACTTCCCGTTCCTGTGCTCGCTTTTCCTGTTCATCCTGATCAATAACATGATCGGCCTGATCCCGGGAATGAAGCCCGGCACCGGCGCAATCGGCTCCACCGCCGCACTCGCCATTTTCGCCTTCGTGTACTTCATCTACTACGGATGCAAGGCTCACGGCGTGATCGGCTACATCAAGAGCCTCGCCCCGCAGGGCGTGAGCTTCCCGATGAACGTGCTCGTGTGGGTCGTCGAGCTTTTCTCGACCTTCCTGCGCCTCATCACGCTTGCCGTCCGTCTGTTCTGCAACATGTTCGCAGGACACGTGGTCATGGGCTCGTTCGCCATCATGGCGAGCATGTTCATGCAGCCGCTGCTTCAGCAGGTTTCCGCGGCCCACGCCGTCGGCGCCCTGCCTTCGCTGGCCTGGCTTGCCATCCTCATCCTGATCTATGCGATCGAGCTTGTGGTCGGCGCCATCCAGGCTTACGTCTTCACGGTCCTTACCGCCGTGTATGTCTCCGAGGCAGAGGAGGTCGCGGAGGAGGAGTAGTCTTCCGTTCGCGCCTTAAAGGTAAGGCAATTCGTTAAACCGCCGGTGCCCGTACCCATGGAGCCCGGCAGTTATAAAAAGGTTATCCTGCGTGAAATAAGACACGCACGACAAAGGAGGAATCGTGGGAGTTATCGGTTACGGTCTCGGTGTTATCGGCGCTGGTCTTGCTATCGGCCTGTCTGCTCTGGGTGCTACGGGTGCTATGGCCCGTCAGCCTGAGGTCCAGGGCCGCGTGTTCACCGTCTTCATCATGGGCTCCGCTTTCGGCGAGGCTCTGGCTCTGATCGGCTTCGTTGTCGCGCTGATCGTTAAATAGCACGGAGCGTCAAGTATGAATCTTTCATCCCAGAAGAGCGCGATCGCACTCTCCGCGTCCGCGGCCGCGCTGCTCATGCCGGTTTCCGCGTTCGCCGAGGACGGCGCCGCCGGTGCGGACATCCTCATCCCTAAGATGGCGGAGTTCATCCCGGCGCTTATCGCCTTCCTGATTATCTGGATCGTGCTGGCCAAGGTCGCCCTGCCGGGCATCATGAAAACCATGGAGGAGCGCGGCAAGAAGATCGAGGAGAGCCTCGACGAGGCCGAGAAGACCAAGCAGGAGGCTATCGCCAAGCGCGCTGAGTCCGACTCGATCGTCACCGACGCCCGTCGTCAGGCTGCCGACATCGTTCTCGAGGCCCGTAAGGACGCCGAGTCCGAGCGTGCCCGTATCATCGAGGCTGCTCACACGGAGGCCGAGGAGATCATCGCCAAGGCCCATACGACCGTCGAGGACGAGCGCAAGTCCATCTACGCCGGTGCCGCGAGCTCCATCGCCGACCTGTCCGTTGCCGTCGCCACCAAGATCGTGGGCGAGGCACTCGAGGACGATGCCGAGCAGAAGAAGCTCATCGAGCGCTACATCCAGGAAGCAGGTAGCCTGAATGCCGACTAGCCGCTATCAGGACAAGGTGCTCGAGACCTACGCGCGTTCCCTTTTGGAAGCCGCCAAGGCCGAGAACCATGTGTTCGAGGACCTCGAGATGATCGAGCGCTTGGCTTCTGCCAACCCCGAGATCATCGCCGTGCTCGACACCATGTCCAAGCGCGACCAGCTCGACCTTCTTCCCAAGGTGGCAGCTGCCTTTAAGTATGTTGCCGAGGAAGACGAGGATGTAGTGGGCGTGACCGTCACCACGGCGATCCCGCTCGACGACGAGCTGCGTCAAACCATCACTAAGAAATGCGAGCAGGACTTCGGCCGCAAGGTATTCCTTATCGAGCAGGTCGACCCGTCTATCGTGGGCGGCCTGGTGCTCGAGGCCCGCGGCGAGCGTCGTGACATTTCCGTCAAGACGCAGCTGCGCATCGCGCAGGAGACCCTCGCAAACTCTGCTAATTCGTACGGAGGTGAAGCCTAATGTCCGAAACCCTCAATGCCCAGGATATCGCCAAGAAACTGCAGGAGCAGCTCACGAGCCTCTCCGCGACGGTCGATACGCATGAGGTTTCAACGGTCGACGAGGTAGGCGACGGCATCGCGCGCGTCTCCGGCCTCAAGAGCGCCATGGCAGGCGAGCTTCTGGAGTTCAAGAGCTCCGATACCGGTGAGACCGTCTTCGGCCTTGCCCAGAACCTTGACCGTGACGAGGTCGGCGCCGTTCTGTTCGGTGCCGTCGACTCCATCAAGGAAGGCGACGAGTGCCGCACCACTGGCCGCATTATGGATATCCCCGTGAGCCGTGCCATGCTCGGCCGCGTCGTCAATCCGCTCGGCCAGCCCATCGACGGCCTGGGCGACATCGTCGCCACGCACCGTCGCCCCATCGAGTTCAAGGCTCCCGGCGTCATCGATCGTACCCCGGTGTGCGAGCCGGTTCAGACCGGTCTGCTCGCTATCGACTCCATGGTGCCTATTGGCCGCGGTCAGCGTGAGCTCATCATCGGCGACCGTAAGACCGGTAAGACCGCCATCGCCATCGACGCTATCCTCAACCAGCGCGGCAAGGGCATGGTCTGCATCTATGTCGCCATCGGCCAGAAGGCCTCCACGGTTGCCAACATCCGCGAGACCCTCGCTCAGCACGGTGCGCTCGACTACACCATCATCGTTTCGGCCACCGCTGCCGATTCCGCCCCTATGCAGTACATCGCGCCTATGGCCGGTGCCGCTATTGGCGAGTTCTTCATGTACAACGGCGAGGACGGCAAGCCCGCCAGCGAGACCAACCCCGGTGGCCACGTGCTCGTCATCTACGACGACCTGTCCAAGCAGGCTGTGGCCTACCGTCAGATGTCGCTGACGCTGCATCGTCCGCCCGGACGCGAGGCCTATCCTGGCGACATCTTCTACCTGCACTCTCGTCTGCTCGAGCGTGCCGTCAAGATGTCCAAGAAGAACGGTTACGGCTCCATGACGGCTCTTCCGATCATCGAGACCCAGGACGGCGACGTCTCGGCCTACATTCCGACCAACGTCATTTCCATTACCGATGGTCAGATCTACCTGCAGTCCGAGCTCTTCTTCCAGGGTCAGCGCCCGGCAGTCGACGTGGGTATCTCCGTGTCCCGCGTCGGTGGCGATGCGCAGACCAAGGCCATGAAGCAGGTCGCCGGCAACCTCCGTCTGGACCTCGCTTCCTATCAGGAGCTCGCTGGCTTTACGCAGTTCGGCTCCGACCTCGACGAGGCTACTCAGAAGCAGCTGACCCACGGTGCTCGCATGACCGAGCTCCTGAAGCAGCCGCGTTACAAGCCGTTTGAGGTTGGCGAGCAGATCGTTACGCTGTTCGCTGGCAACGAGGGCTTCCTGGATGACCTGGAGATCGCCGACGTGCTGCCTTTCCGTGCCGAGCTCATCGAGTACATGGACAATGGCTTTGGCTCGCTGCTCGACAAGGTTCGCGCCAAGAAGATCGATGATGACACCAAGGCTGAGCTCTTGCGCGTCATCGGCGACTTCAAGCAGCAGTTCATGGCCAAGCACCATTCGGATGTTTCTGGATCAGAGGAGAACTAAGCCCCATGGCCAACCTTCGCGACATTAAGAAGCGAATCTCCTCGGTTACCACGACCAAGCAGATCACGCGCACGATGGAGATGGTCTCTACGGCCAAGATTCGTCGTGCCCTCGATCGCTCCAAGCAGGCCGAGCCCTATAAGGAGGCGCTGACCGACGTCATGTTGACGGTCGCCGGCGACGCCTCCTGTTCGGGCACCGATCCCATGCTGCAGAAGCATGAGAGCGTCAAGCATGGCCTGATTGTCGTTATTGCCTCGGACCGCGGCCTTGCCGGCGGTTTCAATACGACGGTGGAGCGCACGGCCGAAAAGCTCGCCGCTTCTTGGGCGAACGACGGCATCGAGTGCGAGATCATCGCGTGTGGGCGCAAACCGGCCACGTATTTCCGTGACCGCGCAAACGTCGTCATGCACTTTGAGGGCAACTCCTCTGAGCCCGATTTCAACCAGGCCCGCATGATCTCCTCTCATATCTGCGATGCGTATCGTGCCGGTGAGCTTGACCGTGTCGAGCTTGTCTACCACCACGCCAAGAACCGCGTGGATCAGGAGCTTCGCGTCGAGCATCTGTTGCCGCTCGACCCCGAGATGATCGCTATGGCCCACGGTCCGCGTAAGAACGAGACCGACGCCCCTAAGCGCATCTCGTCCACGTTCGAGTTCGTGCCCTCTCCCGAGCATGTTCTCGGCAAGCTTGTGCCGTCTTATATCCTGACGGTCATCTACCAGGCCCTGATCGATTCGGCGGCTGCCGAGCAGGGTGCACGCCGCAAGGCCATGCACTCCGCGACGGAAAACGCCACCGCGATCATCTCGACCCTTACCCGCACGTATAGTCGCGTGCGCCAGGCTTCGATCACGACCGAGATTAACGAGATCGTCGGCGGAGCCTCAGCATTGGAGGAACAGTAATGGCTAATAACACCGTACAGCTTGCGGTCGAGGAAGCCACCAAGAAGACGACTGCCGGTGATGGTCGCATCGTGCGAATCATCGGCCCTGTCGTCGACGTCAAGTTTGACGGTGCGGTGCCCCCGATCTACAACGCGCTCACGGTCGAGGCCGAGACCCCGATCGGTCATCTGAGCACGATCCTTGAGGTCGAGAGCCAGCTTCCGGGCGGCGTTGTCCGCACGGTCGCCATGTCCTCGACCGACGGCCTGCAGCGCGGCCTCATCGCCACCGATACCGGTGAGCCCATGAAGATGCCCGTTGGTCCCAAGACGCTCGGCCGCATTTGGAACGTCATGGGCAAGCCCGTCGACGGCAAGCCCATGCCCGAGGTGGAGGAGTTCTACCCCATCCACCATGCAGCGCCCCGTTTCGACGAGCTCACCACCAAGACCGAGATCTTCGAGACCGGCATCAAGGCCGTCGACCTGCTCGAGCCCTACATCCGCGGCGGCAAGACAGGTCTGTTCGGCGGCGCCGGCGTCGGCAAGACCGTTCTGATCCAGGAGCTCATCAACAACCTCGCCCAGGAGCACGGCGGCACCTCGGTGTTCACCGGCGTCGGCGAGCGTACCCGCGAGGGCACCGACCTGTTCCTCGAGATGAGCGAGTCTGGCGTTATCGACAAGACCTGCTTGGTCTATGGTCAGATGAACGAGCCGCCCGGAGCGCGTCTGCGCATCGGTCTGGCCGGCCTTACCACCGCTGAGTATTTCCGTGATCGTGGTCAGGACGTTCTGCTGTTCATCGACAACATCTTCCGCTTCTCCCAGGCAGGTTCCGAGGTTTCCGCACTGCTGGGCCGTATGCCGTCCGCCGTTGGTTACCAGCCCACGCTGGCAACCGAGATGGGCGACCTCCAGGAGCGCATTACCTCGACCAAGACGGGCTCCATTACCTCCGTCCAGGCTGTCTACGTCCCCGCAGACGACCTGACCGACCCGGCGCCTGCCACGACGTTTACGCACCTCGACGCCACCACGGTTCTTTCGCGTAGCATTTCGTCGCTCGGCCTGTTCCCGGCTATCGACCCGCTCGCGTCTTCCTCCGACGCTCTCGATCCCTCGATCGTCGGCGAGGAGCACTACCGTGTCGCCGTCAAGGTCCAGGAGCTCCTGCAGGAGTACTCCGACCTTCAGGATATCATCGCCATTCTGGGTATGGACGAGCTGTCCGAGGAGCAGCGCCTTACGGTCAACCGTGCCCGTAAGATTCAGCAGTTCCTCTCGCAGTCCTTCCACGTCGCCGAGAAGTTCACCGGCAACCCCGGTGTCTACGTCCGCGTCGAGGATACCGTCCGCTCCTTCGCCGAGATTGTCGACGGCAAGGCCGATGACCTGCCCGAGCAGGCTTTCCGCTATGCTTCCACGATTGAGGACGTGCGCGAGCGCGCCCGCAAGATGGGGGAGAAGTAGGTTATGCGTATCCGCATCGTGTGCCCCGTGAGCTGCGCCTATGAGGGCGACGCTGCGTTTGTGTCGATTCCGTCCACGGATGGCGAGTTTGGCGTTCTGCCTGCTCACTCCAGCGAGATCTGCACGATCGACCGCGGTTACGTTCGCGTTTCCGATAAGGCCATGGGCACTGTCGACCACACGTTTGCCGTGGCCGGCGGCTATGCCCAGGTTGCGGACGATGTCGTGACCGTTCTCGCCGAGCGCGCTTGCGATTTGGCGACCGTCGATGCCGACAAGCTTAAAGCTGATATTCAAGGTTTTGAAGAGAAGCTGGGTAATTTGTCGGAGGATGATGCACGCCGCGCCTACCTCTATAATGAAATCGCATGGTGTAAGCTCAAGCTTGCCCAATAGTCAAACGATTTAGCGTTCGACCATTTGCGAACACATCATGCCCGGGATGGCCCAGCCACCCCGGGCATGCTTTTTGAAAGGGTAGACCTTGGATATTATCCGCGTTGAGGGTGGCCACGCCATCGGAGGCTCCGTGCCCGTCTCGGGCGCCAAGAACTCCGCGCTCAAACTCATGGCGGCAACGCTTCTGGCGCCGGGCAAGACGACGCTGCAGAACGTGCCCGATATTTCCGATGTCCACGTGATGGGCAAGGTGCTCAAAGGCATGGGCGCTACGATCGATGTTCTCGACGAGCACACGCTCGAGATTGATACCTCTCAGGTCGATTCTTGGGAGGCCCCCTACGAGCTCGTTGCCAAGATGCGTGCTTCCACAGCCGTGATGGGACCCCTGCTGGGTCGCTTCCATCGCGCCAAGATCGCCATGCCGGGCGGCTGCAACCTGGGTGCTCGCAAGATCGATATGCACATTCTTGGTCTCGAGGCCCTGGGCGTTGAGTTCGATACCGCCCACGGTTACATCAACGCTAATGCGCCCCAAGGTCTGCGCGGTACCACCGTCACGCTCGAGTTCGCCAGTGTCGGTGCGACCGAGAACCTCATCATGGCCTCTGTGCGCGCGAAGGGTACCACGGTTATCGACAATGCCGCCCGCGAGCCCGAGATCGTCGATCTCGCCAACATGCTCAACGAGATGGGCGCTAAGATTGTCGGCGCCGGTACGCCTGTCGTGACCATCGAGGGCGTGGAAGAGCTGCATCCTGTTACCCATCGCGTAGTGGGCGACCGAATCGAGGCCGGTACCTTTATCGTTGCCGGTGCGTTGATGGCCGACGATCGCGGTGTCGACGTCACGGGTTTTTGCCCCATTCACTTGGGCATGGTGCTCAAGAAGATGGAGCTCATGGGTATCGACTGCGAGCGCGTCGAGGATGGCGTCCATGTGAACCGTGCCGAGCGTATCAAGCCGGTCGACATCCAGACGCTTCCGTTCCCCGGCTTCCCGACGGACATGCAGGCGCAGATTATGGTGCTCTCCGCCCTTGCCGACGGCAGTTCCGTTATTACCGAAAACATCTTCGAGAATCGCTTTATGTTTGCCTCTGAGCTGGTGCGCATGGGTGCCGACATTCGTATCGAGAGTCATCATGCCATGATTCATGGCGTCAAGGGCTTCTCGGGCGCACAGGTTACCTCGCCCGATCTGCGTGGCGGAGCGGCCCTCGTCGTAGCGGGCTTGATCGCCGACGGGACGACCGAGGTTTCGGCCATCCATCACATCAAGCGCGGCTACGAGCAGTTTGTCGAAAAGCTGCAGGCGCTCGGCGCGCATGTCGAGCATGCTACCGTCCCCGATCCCGCCATCTACTAATACAGGTTGCCTATGTTTAATAAAAAGCCCCTCGCGGATACCACCGCCCGAAGACCCTCAACTGGTGCGCAGGCCAAGATCTACAGTCGCGATAACGTGGCTCGCTATTCCGAGCGCGCTCGTCAACGTCGTCGTAGCCACACGATTCGTCACGTCGCGCTCATTGTCGTGCTTGGTGTGCTGCTGAGTGCCACTACCGCTGCCGGCCTGTGGTTTGCCACCATTATGGGCAAGCTCGGCGATTCTAATGTCATTACCGACAATCTGCGTCGGGTTCTGGTTGACACCGATGAGGCTAAGGATCCGTTCTACGTGCTGCTTCTTGGCACTGACGGCCGTCCGGGCGAGGATACGTATCGTGCCGACTCGATTATCCTGGCACGCATCGACCCCACGCAAAAGCAGGCGACGCTCATTTCCGTTCCGCGCGACACCAAGGTCGAGTACAAGGGCGAGACCATGAAGATCAACGCCTGCCATACCGTTGGCGGCGCCGAGGCCATGGTCGAGGCGGTCAACGAGCTGTGCGGTGTTCAGATTTCCCACTATGCCGAGGTCAGCTTCGACGGTATGCAGGCGCTGATTGATTCGGTTGGCGGTATCGACATTAACGCAACCGATGATGTTGACGACCCCGAGCACCTGGATATTAAGATTACCGCTGGCCAGCAGCATATGGACGGTGCCACCGCCCTTACCTATGCCCGCTGCCGCTACACCTATGCCGACGGCGATTACACGCGCATGCGCCACCAGCGTCAGGTGCTTGGCGCCCTTGCCAACCAGATTCTTAATAACTTCGATGCCACGAAGATCTTTGGCCTGGTTAATTCGCTGTCCGATATGCTCGTGACCGATATGAGCGTTCAGGATATCGTGGCTACGGTCAACGCCATGCGCGGTATGGATGTCGACGGTATCTACTCGGCCAACCTGCCCTCGTACGCCGACGACAGCACCATGATCGACGGTGTGAGCTACGTCTTTGTCTACGAGGACGAGCTCAAGGAAATGATGGAGCGCGTCGATGCCGGCAAGGATCCCAAGGGTCCCAACACCATGGGTCTTTCCGACGGTTCCAGCTCTACGATCGGCGACCTGAACAACAACACGTCTGACGACTACGCAAACGGTACCGCAACCTCATCGGTCAGCTCTGACGATTCCGATGACTCAGGCGATTCGAGCGATTCGGACTACTACGAAGAGCCCACCGGCGACGGCAACGGCTACGAAGCCAACTACTAGAGTTACGGCGTTTTACCAAACGCCGTAACGACTCGACGCTGCGCGGGCCGCATTTGGACAATCTGACGTTCAACTTCA
>URKT01000038.1 GCA_900548495.1 uncultured Collinsella sp.
GCCGTAAGCCCCACGAGCGCGTACATGCCGGCGCCTGCCGTAATGCCTGTGGTAATGGCCCAAAAAAGATACAGCAGGTCGAGCGGGTCCTTAACCGCCGTACGATAGCGGACGATAGACAGAGCACCGACCATACCGAGCGAGATGACCACGTTGGTCGAAATCGCGAGCGTGACCATGCAGGTAAGCACGCACATGCCCACGAGTGTCACGGCAAAGCTGCGCGAATACACCACGCCGGTAAAAAAGCGCTTGTACACGTAATAGATCAGGATGCCCATGGCGAGCGCCACGAGCAGCGAAAGGCCAATCTTGGCAGGGTCGACCTGGCCAAACGCCTCCAAGACGGAGTTCTTAAAAAAGTCCCTGGTGCTCATGGTCTAAATATCCCCTCGGTCCTCAAAATCCGATTCCCAGTAGTTAAAACCGCGCAGGTAGGCGGTCTTTTCGTAACACAGGCAGTACTTGGAGACCGCCGTAAGCTCGGCCGCACCCGGCGGCACCATATCGCGCACCAGTTGCGGGCAAAACTCCGTAAACTTGACCTCCATCACCAGCTTGCCGGGCTCCAGGACCGGCAGCGCGGGCAACGTCGCGTCAAAGATATTGAAGCTTCCCACCGCGGCACGCACGTTCATGTCAAACGTAATGCGCACGGTGCCCTCATCCATCACCCACGGCTCGCGCTCGTAGTCCACGATGGTCCGCGGGCGCATCATATTGCAGACGCACTCGATGTAGAACTCGCGACAGAGCGGATAAGGACTCCTCAGCAAAAAGTCGTAGTCGCCAGCCAGAATCTGCTCAAACTCGCCACGCGTGAGCGGCGCGTCCTCCTTGTAGATCCAGCTGCCGTACTTCTTTTTGCGCTCGAGCTTAATCACCTTGTCGCTGCCGTTATAGATGCGCACGCGATACTTTTTGCGCATGAGAATGCCGGCGTCTTTTTCCTCGTAGGCCGAGTTGCAGTAGTCGTCAAAGTACAGGCTGCGAATGGTGTAACCGCCCGCCCGCGCATGCTTATCCAGCTTAAACACCGGCGCCATGCGGCAGGCCAGCGCGGCGCGCTCGCCCTCGTTGATGAGGTACTTGAGCTCATGGCGATAACGCTCCTGCGTGGTGCGCACGGGAGGTGCCGCCAGGCGCTCAAGCAGCGCGCTAGCCCTCCTCATACGTATCCTCTACGACCTTACAGCCGTCTTTCACGTAAAAACACTTCATGCCGTAGTGCTTGCCGTCGTCGGTCACATAGTAGTCAAACGCATCTTGCGTATAGCCATCAGAGTTGGTGGCACGCACGCGCACAAAATACTGGCCGGCATCGGGCGCATCGCAGGTCACCTCGGGAAGCAGCACGTCCTCGGCCTTAAAGACCACGTCGCTTATGGCATAGTCACGCGCAAGCTCTACGGTGTAGCGAATGTCGCGCGCTTCAAAGTCGTAGGACGCATCCCAGTTAATACGCAGCTTACCGTTATCGATCTGCGGCACGCCGATGTAGAACGGCATGGGCTTTTTAAAACTCTCGCGAAAGCTCTTGTAGTTCTCCTCGATCTCGGAGGGAATCGCCGCGGCGATCTGCTCGTATTGGTCCTTGGTCACGGGCAGGTTATCGATATCGGGGGCGGCAAAGACGAGCGATTCAGTCACCTCGCGATAATGCTTGATCATCTTGCTCAGGCGTGCCTCGGTCATATACGAGCGCAGGTCCTTGACGGCGCGGTCGAGCTCGCTGCGGAACGACTTACTGCGCAACGCGCGGTTAAACAACACGTTGCCCCAGTAGTTGCTTGCACCGCGCTCCCAGCTCGCGTAGTCCAAAAACCCGGTAAGAGAAAGCTCCAGCTTACGCAGCATGCCGTCGTTATCCCAATCCAGGATATACCAGACCTTGGAGTTAAGCGGGCTGTACAGATAGCAGTTACGGTTCTGCGTATCGCAGTTGCCCGTCAGGATCTGAAACGCCAGCCAATAGACCAGATTCTCGGTATCAAAGTAGGTATCGAGCACATCATCGATCTTTTGCGATTCATCGTTGAGCGCATCGAGCATCTCGATGAGCTTGGTGTGGTCCGAATCGCCCTTAATCTCGAGCATGCCCTCAAAGTTTGCCTGGTTGTAGTCGGGATCATCGGCAAGCTTAATGGTGTCCTCGTAGCGATGGAAATCAAAGCTGTTCACCTTGTACAGGTGCCCGCTCTTATCCAGGCCATGTGCCTTAAGCGCCGTCTTGTTGAGCTGCTCCACCTGCGTAAACAGGCCGTAGTCCTCAAAGGTGTCGTTGGACTTTTCGGTCTGGTCGCACACCCAAAGATGCACAAACTGCGTGCGCAGGCCCATCATCTGGGGAATCCCACGGATAAGGTCGTAGGCCATTTTGTTGCGAAAACGCATACCCTCGCCCATGTGCTTGTTGAGCGCAATCGCGCGCTGTTGGCGCCAGGTACCCTTGCCCTTTTTGAGCTCCACCTTGTAATTCTTTTGCGAGTTATTGCTCGATGTCTGACCGCGCACTTGCACGGTGGCGTTGGGAGCCTCCTCGCCATAGCCCACCTCGCCAGCGGCGGGGCCCTTATCATCGCCTGGCTGCAGCAGGCCCATAACCTGATAGCGCGTCACGCCCATGTCGGCATAGTCGTAGACCGAGTACGTATTGATCTCGGCCCAGCTATGGTCGGTATTCTCGGAGCTGTTGCCGCGAGAGACCGTCAGGTACATACATACGATGCCCGAGTCATCGTAGACCTCGTACAGTTCATCCCTGTCGCGAAGGTGCTTGGTCTCGCTAGACGCATCGGCCTTTTTAATCTTGTCCTGATTCTTGGTCTTTTTTGTCGAGGATTCGTCCTGAGACGAGCAGCCCGAAAGCAGCAGCGCTCCGGCAGCCGCCTCAAACAGGCGACGGCGAGACATCATCCTATCGGTCATCAGGACCTCCCCAACGATTGCGATACACGCGAACCACCATGCGCTCAAACGCACCATGCGGCTCGCCCTCTAGACGCAACTCCTCATAGCGCTGTTCGGCACGGTCGAGCAAGCAGCCCAGCTCCGTAAAGCGACCCGTCTTGTCGGTCGCCACAATGGGCTGCTGGCTCAGAATACGATACGGCAAGTTGGCGGTATAGGTATCGAGCCGCATGAGCGCCACAACAAAAAACACCGCCGCGCCGAGCAAAAAGCCAAAGCCATAAAACTGCTGCGGAAAGAACAGCGAAACGATGGTCGCCAGCCCCGCCACGCCCGCGAACAGCCCGGAGGCAAGCACGGCGCCCTTGTAGTCGGTAAAGTACAGCAAGATGAGCATCACCGTATTGCCCACGGCATACAGGCCATAGCCCACGCACAGCGTGCGGAAATACCCGTGCATCAGGTTGTTAAAGCCCAGTGGCAGGGCCGAGAGCACCGTGGTCTCGAGCGAGATGACCGCTGCCGTCACAAACAGCTGCTTGAGTGCGCAAAACCGCAGCTCCCGGTTGAGCGTGGCGAGCATTTCCTCCTCGGCCACCACGATGTCGCCCACCACGCCGCCGTCGTTAAACAGGCTGTAGTAGTCGCGGTAGCGCGGATAGAAGTTGACCTCAACCGACACCACAAAGTTGACGGTCGTGACCAGAATGGTCAAAAACGCAAGCAACGCCGGCACATCATGATAGGGCGCGCCGTAAAACAGGCCTTTGACCTGCACGCCAATGGGCCCTGCCCAAATAATCACCAGGTGCGCAAAAAGCCCCAGGTTGGTAAATAGGCCCGTGAGTGCCAGCGGCATAAACTGGTCGAGCCAGCGCAAAAAGAGCCAGGGACTGCGATCGCTCTGAGGAAAATACCGGTACAGCAGCACCACATCCCAGGCGAGCATCACACCGTAGCCCAGAGCGATCGAGGCCAGCAGGCCCTCGACGGGCGGAAGCCCCAGCGCCAGCGCCACTAGGGCGCACAAGCACGCCACGCCAATGGCCGCAGCAAAGCTGCACAGGATGCCGCGGTAATCCTTGATGGCCGTGAGGTAGCTCATGCCGTTCCAGTTAACGATCATAATGTTGAACAGCCACAGGCACAGCAACCCCTGAAGCAGCGTAGCGTCCGAGAACAGCAAAAAGACGCCGTAGAACACCGTGCCCGCAACGAGCATGATGGCATTGGAGCCCCAAAACGAGGGCAAGACCTCTTCTTCGCGCTCGGCAAACAGCATGTCAGCCAAAAAGCGCGTAACCGGCATGGAGAAAAAGCTTGTGAGCGTAAGCGAGGCTAGCAGCGTATAGGTCACCATGCACACCAGCAAGTCCTGGTTGGCGCGACCGACGCCCCACAGGCTGCACAGCACCAAAATGCCCACCTGCAGCAGCACGCCCAGCAGCATGGGGCCCGTACACACAATGCCGGCGTAGCCGTAGGCGCGCATCGTGGCAAATAGGCCCTTGCGCCTAAACAGGCGCTTAAGCTCAAAACCAATTCCGGCCATCGGCTACTCCCCCTCTCTGGGCAGGTTAAACGCACACGCCGTCTCGTCGTACAGCGCGCGATAGTTGGCGAGCATTTGCTCGTGCAAAAAGTACGTGGCAACGCGACGCTGCCCGCGCTCCCCCATCTCGATACGACGGGCGCGGCTTGTGCACATGCGCTCCATGGCATCGGCCAAGCCCTTGCGATACATGGGCGGCGTCACAAAACCCGCCACGCCAAAGTCGTCACCCGGGGCGCCTTCGAGCAGCTCGCGGCAGCAGCCCACCTCGGTCGTCACGCAGGGACGGCGCGCTGCAAGCGACTCCAGCACGCTGAGCGGCTGGCCCTCGGAGATGCTCGTCAAAATGGTAAAGTCGAGCTTTTCCATGTACTCGACCACGTTGACGCGGCCGGTAAAGATCAGGTCGCGCACGCCCAGGGTATCGACCAGCGCATGGCACTCGGCGCCGTACTCTTCGTCGTCCACGCCGCCCATGATGTGCAGGCGCACCTTAGGCAGGCGCTCGTGCAGCTCAAAGAAGGCATAGATCATGGTCTTGACGTCCTTGATGGGCGCTAGGCGCACCACCGCGCCAATGTCCACCCAGCCGTCATCGGGCTTTAAGGGAATGTCCTTAAAGCGGTCGAACTGGATGCCGTTGGGGATGACTAGGCATTTACCCGCATCGCAGCCCATATCGATCTGCGTCTTGCGGGCGTTATGGAACAAACTGGTCACGCGGAAGGCGCGGCGGTAGATCTCCTCAGAAAGCAAGTAGAAAAAGCGAATCCAGCGCTCCTTAAACGACGGCACCACCCAATCGGCGCGAATGATCTCTTCCTCGCGCTCGCGGGTATAGATGCCATGCTCGGTCAGCAGCACCGGCGCATGGTGAACGCTTGAGCCCAGGCAGGCGAGCAGGCCACCGTAGCCGGTCGAGATGGCATGGTACACATCGGCCACCGGTACCTCGCTGCCCAACAGGTAGAGCACGGGCAGCAACATGGAGCGCATGGTGTGGAATGCATCGGCAAAGGGCGTATAGGGATACTCGGCCAGGCACACGTCGCGAAAGATATCCATAAACGTGCGGCTCTGCAAAAACGAGAGCGGATGCACGCGACGGCGGTGGAAGATATCAAATAACACGTCCCAGTCCGGATTGGAGAGCGACACCAGACGGCGTAGCGCCTCGCGCTCACGGTCGTTAAAACTGGCTTCGTGCTGCTCGCCCGAAAGCCGCAGGGCATCGTCTAGGAACACCTCGTGCACCTCGACCACGTTGCCGGGCAGCTCGTAGACAAACTTGCCGCGGTCGGCAGCATGCGCGCCGATCACCCACAGCACAAACTCGTGCTCGGGCATGGCCTGGATATAGCCATGCATCCAGGTAGATACGCCGCCGTGCACATAGGGGTAGCAACCCTCGAGTACCAAGCAGATCCTCATTTGTCGCCACCCTCCTTGCGCTCGATCGTCACGGTCTTATCATTTGCCTTGAGCAGATACAGATTGCCCGTAAGGTGCGTCAGTTCGCCACCCGTGACTGCACCCGGCTCGCCATTGTTGGCGCGGAACATGAGCCACGCCTCGTCGTGGAAATTGCCCAGGCTGAGCGTCCAGGCATCCGCGCTGGTATCCACGCCCACCGTCACCGACGAAAAGCGCTGGATGGCGCCCGAGCATTCCGAGCCGGTCTGGCGACGCAGATCGGGCGCGGATTTGGTAAGCCACTCCAGGTAGTCGGTCAGGCCACCCTTGTAGACCTCCCAGCCCTCCTTGGCTCCGCGATCGGGGTCCAAAAGGTCGTCCGGATGCATAAAGTGCGTGCTCACGTAGTGCATGTTGAGTTCGGACACGGCTGCCAGACGCATATAGGAATCGTCGACCATGCCGCCCGAAACAATACGTGGCTGCTCCACAATGCCATCGCTCGCCACGCCAAACTCCTGCACGTACGGCAGGTCGGTGCCATCCTCAAAATACGTACTGGCAATGGTCTTAATGCGCGGAGCATCGGTACCGATAAGCTTGCGCGCGCGGGCCGAAAGGATATTCGACGGCGGCACGTAAACCGAGCCATGAGCATTGGGCAGGACCTCGTCCTGAAACGCGATAAGTTCGTTGAGCGATGCGACGAGCGTCTCCTTGTTCTTCCACGTCTTGTAGTCGTACAGCGTGCCATAGTCGGTGTCCCAGAGTACCAGAGGCTGATGGTTGTAGCCGTGAAAGCCCAGCTCTCCGCCCATCTGCAGCAGCATGCCGCCAAAGTAGCGGAACTGTGTGGTATCGGCTTGGCGCGCGGGCTCGGTCTGGTTGACCGCGTCCTCGTAGTTTTCGATCATCACGCCGGTATAGCGAATGCCGTATTTTTGCGCGAGCTTTTGCAGATCGGGCCACCAGACCTTGGTATAAAAGTCGGCAATGGAAAGCCCGTAGTCGCGCTTGATGTAGGTGCCGTCGCCCGAGGGCACGGGACTAGGAAAGTCGTCCAAAAAGAACACGGCGCTGTTGATGACTGGATAGGCCGTGGCATCACCCAGCAAGCTTACGGCCGAAGCATAGAACCCACGCATGACCTTGTCGTAGATGCCAATGTTGCACACCACGGTGTGACCACTGCCGCAATCGTTAGACCAAATGAGCGGCGTGCCCGCGTCACCGGTCTTTGCCCAGACGTGCGCCGTTTCGCGCAATGAAACCGAAAGCGACGAATCAAAGGGGTCCGAGAGCTCGTAGCGCTCTCCCCCGCCCAGCATAAAGTCCTCACTCGGAACGATACTTTCGGCTGTCGCATAGTCATATCCGGCCGATTCGATCCCAAGCTTGGAAGCAATAGCCTGCAGGTAGTTCGAGTTATCTGGCGTCATGCCCAGCATGAGCGAGCCGCCCGCACTCACCCAATTCATCAGATCGGTCGGATGCGTACCCAGTCCGTCAAGCGAGGGCATAAGCACAATCACGCGATCAAACGACGTGAGCGATGGGATCGCGTCCGCACCGTCGGTGGCAATATCAACATCGCGATGGGCAATCTTCATGTCCAGCAAAATCTGGTCGAACTGGTCTTTAACGTCGTCGACGCTATCTTGGTCCGAGTCGGTAATGACCAGGCACGTGGGCTTTTGGCCAAAGATTGCCGAGGAAGCCGGCACCGCATCGTTGGCGGCCAGCATCCCCAGCTTATGCTGGCCCGCACTGTACTGCGCGCCGGCACGCTCCACCAGCAACACGGCGGCCATAGCAATAAAGACCGCCCACACCACGAGGAGTCCCATCCAACGAAAGCGGCCTGCACGGTCGCGGATATGTTGGGCCACGCTCATCTGGCCTCCTCCCCGTCGCGCCAAAACGCCAACTTTTCGCGGTTGTCGGCGCTCAAATACACATGTTGCTTGTCAATCGCATCGATCACACGGTGAACCTCGACACCGTTGTGGCGCATCACGGCCAGGCGCAGGCAAAGCATCCAAACCTCCTGCTCCTCGGGCACGTCGAGCACCAGCTGGTCGGTCACGGCCTGCGCCTCGTCGATCTGTCCGACATCGGCCAGCGCCGTCGCGTATCGAATGCGCAGCTCAAGGGTATCCTCGCGCTCGCAGCGACGCGCAAGCAGGAGCGCGTACTGTTGGCGCTGAATCTGAGCCACGCGCCCCTCAGCCAAGCCCGAGCCCAAGTATTCACCAAGAAAATCGCAGTATTCGTTGAGGTTTTGCGCGCTCGGGTCAGTCTTAAAGGAACGCTCCAGCTGCTGCAGCTTAAGGTCGGACTCCTTGGAGATCTGCGCCACCGCCGTCGCGGCATAGTGCGCCACCTCAACGTCGTCGTTAAGCTTAGCCGCCTGCAGCTGCGCCAGGTACGCGTCGGGCTCCTCGGTGAGCATAGAGAGCATTAGGCGGCGCCGGTATGCCGGGTCGTTGACGATAAGCGCCTCCTCGAGCGGGACCACGCCCGCATCGGCGTCACGGTCGTGCACCAGAATGCTGCGATGCAGGTCGTCGTTAAAGCGCAGCGACTCCAGCGCAGACTCTTTCAGCCCCTCGCCAAACACCGCGCTGCGGACCGATAGCAGAACCACCAGCAACGGGCCCCACAGCGGCACCAGCACTATCACAGCCAGCATGTGCCCGCGCACCGGCAGCAGGCCCAGCTTCATGAGCGTCCACAGCATCAGGCAAACCAACGCATGAATCAGCAGCAAGACGGCAGCAACGACAAGCGAGATCAAGCGGCACCCCCCTCACCGTCACCGGTGTAAGAGATGTGCTGCAACAGCGCCACGATGTCCTCGCCGTCGACGGGCTCCACCGCAATATGCTTTGCGCTCAGGCGCTCGCGGATAATGGGCAGATCGCACGCCTTTGCCTGGCGCATAAGCAGGTAGAGCACGTCGCCGTCGACCAAGCCCGCCGCGTCGCTCTCGCGGATTGCCGACCCAATTGCGCCCACCAGCTCGCCGACAGGCTCCATGCCCGGTACCACGCGCAGGAGCAAAAAACTCCCCATCTTGCTATCTGCGAGCGCCTGCTCCGCCGCGAGCTCTTGGCCAAAGGCAGCCTGCTTGAGCACGCAAGTGCCGTCAACGCAGCGTTTATCCTGCGCCACCGCCTCATAGTCAAAGGCACGGCCCAGCGCGCTTTCGACCAGCCCGCACAAGATGCGGAACAGGTTTTGATAATAGAGAGTCATTTGGTTTTCGGCCGCACGACGCACAAAGATCAACACGGCGGGTGCCCCGTCGCGCTCGATCGTGTATCCAAACATGGGAAGCCCCGGCGTCAGCTCGCGGTTCACCCACAGGTTCGAACGGCCCCCGTCGCCCAAAAGAGGTGCAAGCTGCTCAAGCGTGAGCGAGCGTGCGGCATCTTCGGCAAACGCGGGACTTGCTGCCACCAGGCGTGCAAATGCCCCGCCCGAAACATGGTAGATCGCCACCGAATCGTTCTCGAGGATCTCGCCCAGAAGCTCGCAGCACTTGCGATAGATGTCGCGCGGGTTGAGCACATCGAGCTCCTGCGTCACGGCAAAGATCTTGCCAAAGCTGTCGTGGCGGCCCACGATCTGGCGCCTGTACGCGCGCTTGTCCTCGATCGCGTCGTGGTAGAGCTGCGTAAGGAACGTATTGCGGTTGCGCACGAGATCGTTTTGGTCGCGCTCCGCCCTAATGGCTTCGCTGTTGCGCAGCTGCACATAGCCGCACACGGCACCCACCACAAAGTACGCAATAAACGGTAGCCAGTTGGACGGCTCGTAGAACAGACCCTGGAAGGTATAGCCGTACTGAGTAAAGTAGCTGGCTGCCAAACCCACCGACGCCAGCAGCGCCGCAACCAGGCCAAAGTCCAAGCCATACAGCGTGCCGATCAGCACCACGTAGAGCAGGCGATAATCGAGCACGTTGAGCTGGACCGATTGTGAGAACAGATGCTCCAGTACCTCGAACAGAACCCAGGCAACGCCCGTCTCTAGGCATTTAATAGGCAGCGTGCGCATTTGGATGCGGTCGATGGCGGCACGCAGCGGGTTGATCTTTTTGATGCGTCCAGCGCCCCAGCGAGCTTGAATGGTCGAGAGATCGCGCAGCAAGTCGTAGCGCTGAAACCAGCCATAGCGCACGCGAGCGACGTCGCTGGCGGGCAGGGCGTAGCCAGCAGAATCGCCATAGGCAACGGCAAGGCCGGGGAACAGCGCCCTGAGGGCGTCGCCCACCTCACCCGCCGTGTGATGGAAGGTATCGGCTACGTCGAGCGTCTCAAAGTTACCATCCCAGCTATCGAAGATACGGCGTACCAGCACCGCAAGCTCCTCGGCACACAGCAGGGGAAACGCCGCATCCTGCGCGCCCTGCAGAGCGACCGATCCGGTTGAGCACGCGTCGAACAACGGCACCAAAAACGGATCTTCCAGCGCGGCGGAGGCAGTGTACAGGAAGGGCACGCGCAGGATCTTGGTCTGAACGCCCTCGCGAGCAGCGTAGTAGCGGCACAGGTCGTTGGCTGCGCGGGCGATAATGCCCTTGCCCGTTCGCCCCGCGGCGTCGGTGGCACCCTCGGCACCCGCGGGCCCCGCTACATACAGCAGTTGGACCCGGCGACCCGCGCACGCACGAAAGACCGAGCGCAACAGCTCGATATCGCCCACGGTATCGGTATGCGGGGTAAGGTAATTGGAAAGGTAGACCATGCGGTCGAACTCGTAGGCCTGATCCAGGTGTTGCAGAAGCTCTTTCCACGAGGAATGGGGCGACGACTCGTCGCGGTACGCGTCCTGCGCGGCTACGACCTGCACATGGTCCCCGGGGAACGCCTTGGCACAAAAGTCATCGTCAACATATGCGGTGTTGCCAACAACCAGCACCTCCATGGCGCACCCCTCCCCTAAAATCCACATTTGTCATAGTCAAACATGCGTATTGTACGCTGTCAACGCGAGTTGAAACGCCCTTAAGGCTGTTTTAAGAACTTTTTTAGAGGGAGGAGGCGGCTTTGATTGGACTAGAGGGCAAAGCCTCGAGCGTCTGTTTCATGTTGGAGCCCCTCAAAAGAGAGTTATTGTCCCGGGCGATATAAACCCAACTATCCTGATATGAGCCAACGGGAGCAAGGAACGTAAGGAGCTCCAAGAAACCAATAACGTCCGTACCGTATTTTTTAGAAAACTTGCGCGCCAGATCATACTTTTTCTGCTGTGTTGCCCTACCTGAAAAATCGGACAAAGCATGCTCAAGGTTGCGTGACATATATGCAGCTTTAAAAGGAATCTTCCTTTTATTACAGGTCAGCTCATGCGTCCTGGATAACGTCTTAAGACACGAAGATTTACATTGATTTCTCTGACGCAGCGAGGCGACGTTCGACGTTTCGATCCTATCTTCAAAATAGGAACAATGAGGCCCATCTTCATCATAGACAACCAGCGAATCATCGATAAATGCACCATCGGTATCGGACAACAGCACAATGGCGTCTAAATCGGTGGCACGCAACTTGTCCTTAGCGAGAAATTCCTTCACGGTATCAACCAACCGCCTCTTAATAGTCGAAGCGGGATTTCCTGCACCGAGAGCATGTACCGATGTGATGTCGCCGCGCACAATCCCAAAACGAGGACCAGGATGTTCCCCGCTTGCAAACAAACTTGTAAGAGCACGACCCAATGCCAGCTCATCAGTTTCGCCTTCGACGATAAAAAGAACGAACTCGGTGGCACCCACTACTCGTCACCATCCAAGCAGAGCGCGGCATCGATTGAGTACCTATCCGTAGAATCGTACAAACGCTGTCCGCTATCGCCAAGGCTAATCGCGCGCAAATACTGGTCACGCATGTTATTGGTGGGCTTAACGCCTTTAAAGCGAACAAACCTGTTATCAGGATCTGCAGTGGTCAGAAGAATCTCTGATGCCGGCAGCAATTCAAGAACACGTAGGTTGTGGGCAGTAAACAAGAGCTGCCCCTTGCCAAACGACTCAAGCACGGAAAGAAGCTGCCCCAAGAGGAATTCGAATACGCCCGAGTCGAGCTCGTCAATTGCAAGGAATGCGTCGGAGTACGAATGGACTTCCATAAGGCAGAGCGAGAAAGAGATGAGTTTTCTTACGCCCTCAGATTCACAGCGCAGTGGAATCTCGACCCCATTGCGGCAAGAAAGAAACTCGACTTGCTTGGCGGGTGAATCGCCCTTATCCAAAAGCTGAGATCCTATGACTTTAACCTCGATGGAAAGGCCCGGTACAAGCGTGCCAATTAATCCGCTCACACGCTTAATCGCAGACGAAACGGCTGGGAAATCATCGTCCTTAATAACAGCGGGCTTAAAAAGATTGACAGAAAGGTGACCCTTCTGGCCAAACACGCGGTCATCGATAATATCCATCGAAAGTACGTTTAAGGTGCAAGTTGCATTTGCCAGCGTCGTAAACACATTGACTCGGTAACGGAAATAAAGCCCAAGCTCGGCAAGCAGGCAATACAGCGGAGTGAGAATCTCTTGATGGGCACTCTTGAAAGAAGCCGATTGCATCTCGTACACAGCCTCATTAATCTGCAATTGCTCCGGAGGTTCCTCCTGCAGATAAAGATTGAAATCGCAGGCAAAAAGCGAGATCAGATATTTAACAGTTTGTATGGAAAGCATGGGGGACATGTTGCCCCGCTGAAGAACACCTAGCGAAACCAACATCGACATCTTAAGCTGTTGATCCGCGTTCAAAAGATGGGACCAGCGATTTCTGGGCAGAACCGCCGCGGCAGACTCGGGGGCCTCTTGAACAAGCTCCACGAGAGTCCTCTTAGACCCCCATTTGTCTTTATCGACATTAAATTGTTTTACAGCCATTTTTTCGTGCGAAATCCAAGCAGAGTCTGCTCTACGCGAAAAAGTGACGGTATAGAACGTAAGAAATAATTCATCCGCGGTATCAATGTTAAACTCAATGTCAATTGAAAAAGAGTCTTTGCCAGGATAAAAGTAGTCGAGAACTTTCTGCCTGTCATATGCGGCACCCGTCATCAGGGTTTTGACCAGGTCAATCGCCTCAATTACAGAAGTCTTGCCGGAGCCATTTTGGCCATAAATGCCTATAACGTCCGCCCCGGGCACAAAGGCAGAGCCGGGCTTCGATTTCGTAAAGGCAATCTCGCCAAAGCCAATATTCTTAAAATCATGCAACGCGATCTGAACAATACGAACCATCAGCAGTCTCCTAGCGTGGAAGTTGCTGACAATCATACTAGATTTCGATATATTTTATCGAATTAGTTATAAATTATTCCGAAATCTAGAAATGATTATCCTCGAAAGTCTTGCTAATCGAATTGTTTTGACGGTAGATCGACCACAACGATGGCTAAAACCAGCAGTATGCGGCAAAATCAGGACAGGTCGACCACGCCAAGTGGCGCCAACGCGTTTACCTGCGGTTTCTTTGTGCGATAAAGGTGGTGTGCTCGGGGGTTCAGGAATTTGCCTCATTCTTTCGAAAGCTATGATAAAAACCGAGCGCTCTAAGCAGGAAAGCGCAACGAAGTCTTTAGCAAAAACAGCCCCTTAAACGCAAAAACCGCCTTTCGGCGGTTCCAACGTACCAAGCCGGACGTACCGTCGCAAGGCCTCTTCACAGTTGGAACTTTAGGAAAAGCAAATCCCAGTTCCTCCTTTACCGGGGAAACCGTCGCGAATTAAGGCTGAGCAACAACGCATCAGTAAAATTACGTGCGAGCAGAAAATCGCACGCAATTTCGTCTTTTCTCAATTGAGATGTAAGTTTTGACAGGCCGAATCTTACATACAAACAAAAAAGAGGGCCGACGCATCAACGCTCTTCAGGTGTCGTCCGAAGGCTTCCACCGTAATTGACCATATTTTAGTCAGAGACAATTGCTTGTCGACAGGCCGGCCATAGGTGGAACCACCAATCACAGCATCATAAAAAATAGGGGATGCCCTCCCTTAGGAAGGAACCCCCTTGCAAAACGGTGGCCGATAAATTGCTGCCGTTTTTTGTTGTGAGGAAAGCATAGCTCAATTTAGGCATCTAAGGCGTTGCGGCAACGCTCGTCACAGATTCATCGTTAATCAGCGTCCACCGGAAACCACGCACTAATCACCTTCGTGAGAAATTCAAATCCAGTAGAGACCTGAAGATTGCCCTGATAATAATCGACGTGCTTATTCATTCTTTGAACAAACACTCTCAGGCTCTTTGCTCGATGTTCGGAAACGCCTTGCGAAGCAAGTTTCCTGTGCGCGTATAGCGTAGTGACAATCTGCTGTATACGGTCATTGCTCATCTTTGACTTACGCTGGTCGAGACCGATACCGGCTATGGTCGACAACTCCCGCGTTACAACGTAGCTTGGCTTAAATTGCGGTCTATCAGCACGCAGGTTATTCAAAATACAGCTATTATGAGCGCATGCATTTCTTAATGACTTGACTGCTTGAAGAATATAGAACTCTTTAAGCATCTCGCGGTCGTCAAACCTATTGGCGCAAAACTTGTAAAAATAGAGAAACGAGCCAAAAGAAATTACTTCGACAAACGCCCACGCGGGAAAGTCGAAATCAGCATACCTGGCAATCAACCCACCAGTGTAGGGACTGTTCTTGCATCTGAGAATCTCGTCTTTGAGCGAATTGCACGGCGCTCCATCTGGCTTCGTGCCATCGTAGGAGGAAATGAAGTCCGAGACGACTGCATAGCCGTCCTCCCGCTCTGTCTCGATGCGCTTTAATAGTTTTACCTTTGCGAAATGCTCCACATCAAGCGTAAGCGGCAGCATTTCATAACGAAGGAGCATGTCGACAATCGACAAATCGACCAGCATCTTAAAGTCTAGATTTGCATACTCTCCCTTGCGGGCTCCTTCTTCAACTTTAGGAAACCCAAGCCGATAGGCGCGCAGACGAAAATAGTTGCTGTTCTTCTCCAGATAGGCTCTGGCATCGTCTTCGCTCATCAGCGAGAAGTGGACGCCTCTCGATTTGAGATGATCAATCTGCTCGGACGCCGTAAGCCACGGCTTTCTATTGGCGTCGGTCATCAGATCTCCGTTCTCAATGATTGGCTTGAGATTCAATGTTAGCGCGTTCAGCCGGGAGAGCCGTTAGGATATGACCGTTATGCAAAATACCCCCTAGAGCAATAACCTGAATACACTAAAACTAAGGAATGTCAATCCGATTAATGGAATTATTTACCGTGCATTTGAGAACATCATCCTGCCCATCAAAAGCCATTGGGAAAAACTGCAGGTAACGGTTTCCGAGTATGTCAGAGTACGTGACGAGGATGCGATAGCCGGCCTCCATCACCGGCTTCGCTTCGCCCCCAAAATAGATAACCAGCTCACTCTCCCCTCCCACTGGAAGCTGTCGAGCCTGGCACCAGGCGACCCGCGGAGTTCCAAAATGGGCCCACTCATTTCTATTCGAAATCCCAACCCTCACATTAACCGCAGGCCCAGCTCCCATACTGGATATTGCATAACGATTAGCGGCATGCTCGTCCACAGGACTCTCGTCGCAAGGAATAGCTGGGGCTCCGCCATCAATCAGCAGACGATCAACGCAGTCCAAAGCACCCGATTTGTATTCATCGTCCCTGGGATCAGCCTCGGTAAACACACCGTGAGCGAAACCGTTCTTCGACATACATAGTTGCTTTTCCGACAAACGGGTTAAGGCAATACAAGGGAGAACGTTCATCACATCAGAATGATTCCGGTCTTCTCTACCAGCTAGCAGCGAGAAATACAGCACCGCGACCGCCGAAATTGAGCCCACTAACGCGCCAAGATACCCAAGCAGGCCGTTAGCGTCCCATACGGGATGCAGCCATGGAACTGGTGTATCAATTGAAAACGCGATCTGAATGACTATTAGTAAAAATACAGAGAGCACCACAACGCAAGCAATAAACGCCTTAATTAAATCGAATACCGAAGGCTTCCTCTTGCCCGAACACATTCCAACCAAACTCATTTCACGAAACACACGTTTTAATAAAGTTGGCCCCAAAATCGGTTACCTGGTAGCTCCAGCGATGGAAAACGAATTTCTTGTCATCTTCAAGCTCAACCTTCGCCTTCGCATTTTGGATAGCCTCGCTTGATTCGAACCTTTCAAGCGTAGCTTTAACATCATCAGCATAGTAATCACAACGCTTGAGGATGCCAAGTCGATCCAGGTTTCCCAGATACACCAGCGATTGATCAGGGTACTCGCAAACACCCTTACAGCACTCGTTATAGCCTTCTACGATTAGCGTCCATTTAATTGGAACTAGCTCGTCTGCGCTGACAATTCTTAAGTCAACGAGCGGAATAGACGCGTGTTCAGCGTCATCAGAGCCAGCCAACGTACTCAGTAGCTTAGCCTCGTCGGGACTAATCTCCTTAAGTAGCTGAACAAAACTGGGGTGGACGTACTCCGCCGTCCGATCATCCATCGAGGAAAGTAACAGATTTGCATACATCCCTCGTAATTCCTCGCTGTCATAGCAATATGCGAGTTGTTGAATTGCTGGAACCGCGATATGTGCTGGAGGTTCGGTAAGATGCTCCTCGGGAATCTTATCAACACGAGACTCTATAGCATCGATGGCCAGCTTGATGCTTTCCTCTCTATTAACAACCCAGCGATTCCACGAGGAAAACCAAATGGCAACAGTCCTTGGAACCAGGCTAACCGTTTTGCCTATCGAATCCGCGGAGGGATGGACAAGGTCGTCATATGCCTTTTCAAGCACCGGTATGTTGGCAATTTCTTTGACCTTATCGAGATCCATATCAAACTCCTTGCACCCCGCCGTCGGTAAGCCAGTAAAGTCATCTCACACTAACGCACCAACAAGATCGTCTATCAAACGGGCTGGGAAACACCCCAGCCCTAACAACCCAGCAAGAAACACACTATTCCTCACAGGCATGGCTACGCAAGCCCGACGGCAGCAACTTGTCAATCTCTTCCGGTTCAAATGACTGGTGTCCGTTCTTTAGCCTGTCGCGGGCCCTCTCGTACGCCTTGTCGCTCGTCCTTGGCGCTTCAACGTATATTTCGGCTTGCTTTTCAACGAGCGAGTCGCGGCATCTACGTATTTCTCCAACTTCAAGGTCATCAAAATCCGTAAGCAACGACTCATAGTCCTGAAGAACAACCCAGAGTCGATTAGCACAACGCACGTGTTCTTCAGCTTCCTCAGGCAGCTTAGAGCCACGAGTATACAGATTTAACCCAAGCGATAAGGCTGAGGTAATAGAAGCGACGACAGCCCCGACTCCGGTCCCAGTTTGACCTATAATGACGCTAATTACTCCACAAGTTGAAACCGCAGTTAGAATTATCTGGCTGATAGAAATACGATTGGTCGTCGTACGCTTCAGGGTCGCCGCTTCCTGCTGCGTCTGATATGTGTACAACAGCTTGCCGTAAGACTCCTTAATCTGTCCGCGTAACCGCTCCCTATAATCCGAACTATCCAAAACAACCTCCTAGCAGGCCATTTGGCGAAGCACTTTTCCGAGACACTCATAACTTTTGGTTGTATCGATAGCCTGCTGACTACCCGGGCTCAAAAGTTCGAACGGCACCCTACCGTGAGCAGAACGGCGATTGTATTCATCCAAAAGTCGCGTCTCATATGCCCCCGCCGGCGCAGAGCTTTCCCCATTCGCCCAACGCCAATCAGCAATCGCGGAGAATACGAAGCTATCGATAACGATGCCGGACAACCTATAGCTTGAGAAGTTCGCGGCGTGGACGTTTCGAATATGCTTGCAAGTGTCGAACAGGAGTCCCCTCGAGCTTGCGTTTTTCTCTTTCATCGCTTCCTGCTCCGCCTTGGGATCAGTCGCAAGCCATCGACCGCCCATATGAGTATCGGGGTAGTCGTAACTCACAAATGATCCCCAGCTGTCCACACGCTCAAATGCCGGGAGAAGTTCAAACTTCATTCCATCCGAGAATCTGACAACGACAACTTGACCATCGCCCTTAACATCAGTCGTAGAGTAGGTTTCGGAAACTGCGGATTTTACAGCCTGAAGTAATCTTGATTGCCCATTCCCCCTATACATGTCATAACGCTCGTACTCGCTCTGAGGAAGGGACAGCAATACGTCAAGATCGCTATCTGTTGTTGCGGTACCACGCCCATAAGAACCAACATACAGTGAATGTGCCGTCTCGCTGTTGGAACTCCAAAACTCCGAGTTCACAGCCTTGGTAATCCGTTTGTACCTCTTGGAGATCAATTCTCTCTTTGCAGATTCAACGCCAACGATATTCTTCTTAACTCGATCCATAAGCTCAACAACCTCACAATCTGCTCACCGCCGAATCGACGGCCTAGGTCGTGCCAAATGAATAGCAGCGGTACTTATCCATAGAATCAATTTTACCGCCGCACTCCCCCATTCGAACATAAGTGCTCTTATTAAGGTAATTCATATATAACGGCTACGCGACATCGGCAGAATTACCGCCAGAAACAAAAGGGCAGTCGACCCCACATCGACTCCGATGTCCTACGCCATAACGCGGTGTTCTTCATCGTTCGAACAAAAGGATTTATACGTCAAAAAAACGAGACTGTACACGGCAAAAGCAGCTCGGCACATACATTATTAAAGAGAGGCGGTTCCGCCGTAGAAATGGTTCACCGGTGTAAGCAAACTCGTCTCGCCCGCACGCTCATAATTGACGCCAGTGTCAGAAAAGCGTGTTTATACCACATCCATCATGATTGACCTAGAGGTCTTTAACGGAAGCGCCGTTACATCTGGGCGGCAAGCGAAGTGAAAGCTCCTTAAAAACTGAGACGCGTTCGGCCCGCACTTAATCATCGAATCGCAGCCAGTCGAGCGTCGATTAAAAAGCGGCGACAAGAACCAAAGGAGGGCACATGAAGAGCATTGCCATGCAGAGCTTGACCTAAGCGGCGGCCCCGCGGACTTTTCCTGGAAGGCCTCGGTGCCGAGCCTCGATGAGGCGCAAGACGGCCTCAAGCTGACGCTCACGCATCGCGTATAGCTAACGAAGCGCGGGGCAGGATGCCGCCGCTGGCCAACGTCCCAACAGCCGGCTACTCCCTTCCTCTCCCCTCCCCAACATTCCCCAGAAAGTTCCCTGATGTTGACTGGGGTTCCCGTAAAATAATCCCCAACAAAATATGTGCGGAGTGCCGGCCTGGAGCTGCCTTCGGACCCTATTGGCTGCTCACCGAGAGGCTCCGCTATGAAACGACCCTTTTACTACCTGATCTGCGCGATCGCGTGCACGTCCATGGCCGGCGCGACGTTGCCTCTGTCAGCCATCGCAGAAGCCATGCAGCCTCGAGCAACAGCCGAGCAGCGGGCACAAGCCGACGCCACGAACAGCGACACGGCCAGAGTTGAAGACGGCACCAACGCAAATGCGGCAGCAGATACCGTAGAGGACGGCACCGCAACATCCACCGGCACCAGCGCAGTCAACACGGAAAGCGCTGGCGGCACCACCGCCGCTAACGCCTGTCTCTTATACACATCTGACGCTGCCGACGAC
>URKT01000039.1 GCA_900548495.1 uncultured Collinsella sp.
TATAAGAGACAGGACCGTGTGCTTGCGGCGATCTATCGTCATGGTCGCGTTTCGGTTGCAGACCTTTCCGTCGAGCTGGAGCTCCCCGAGGAGGATGTTCTCGAGGCTTGTGCCTTGCTTTTGGGCTTGGGTTCCATTGCGCTTTGGTACGAGGAAGGGGAGAAGCCTTCACCCAGCTACTATCCGGTTAGGTACCAGACGCTGCCGCGCGACGCTGCAGGATATACCACTTTTGACGGCCGCCGGTTCGATCGAGAGCATGCAACTGCCGAGGGAGATGTGTGGGAGCTGCCGGTCACTGCTTCGGAGTTTCTTGAGCAGGAGCGTTCACATACCTATCTGGGCCAGGGTTTTCTCAAACGTGCCTTTATGCTGCTCGCTGGCATTCTCGTCAATATTCTGACGGGCTTTTTGCTGCTTATGAGCATCTACTCTATCGCCGGCGTATCGGTGCCGGTCGATAGCAATGTGATCGGTCAGGTCGATGAGGGTTCGATTGCCGCCAAAGCGGGTATCGAGGCCGGCGACACGATTCTTAGTGTCGATGGCGTGTCCTGCTCCAGCTGGATGGATGTGTACGATGCGATCGGCAAGGCTGCGGGTCAGGGAGATATCGCCATTGAGTATCAGCGCGGCGGCAAGAACCACGAGATCTCGGTTGCGCTCAAAGAGGGCGAGCGTTTGGGCGTTTATGCCTCTACGCAGGTGGTTCATTTGGACCCCATTACGTCGGCGCGCCTGTCGTTCTCCTATGTTCAGCAGACTGCTGAGGGCGTGATGCGTTTACTGCAGCCGCAGCATACGATGGAGATACTTGATCAGTCCACCTCGATTGTGGGCATCAGCGTCATGTCTTCTCAAGCGGCTGCCGCCGGCCCCGCGACGTTCTTGACGTTTGCCGCGCTCATCTCTTTCTCGTTGGGCTTTATGAACCTGCTGCCCATCCCGCCACTCGATGGCGGCAAGCTGGTCATCGAGATCATTCAAAAGATTGCGGGCCGCGAGCTTCCGGTCAAGGTCCAGACGATTGTGAGCTATGTGGGCATCGCGCTCTTTGCGCTGCTGTTTGTCTATATGCTTCGTTCCGACATCCTTCGATTTATTCTGTAGGGGAGTGTTTGGATTGTCTTTATCCCATCCTTTGCCGCGCGAGCTGACGCGCCCCGTGCATGTGGGCGGCGTTCAGATCGGTGGCGGCGCGCCGGTGGTGGTCCAATCCATGACCTGCACCGATACCGCCGACGCCCAGGCAACGCTTGCGCAAGTTCGTGCACTCGCTCAGGCTGGCTGCGATATCGTGCGAGTGAGCGTGCCCACCGAGGCTGCGCTTGAGGGTTTCCGCACGATTTGTGCCGAGTCTCCGGTGCCGATTGTCGCCGATATCCACTTTAACCATAAGCTCGCCATTGGTGCCGTTGAGGCCGGTGCCGCCAAGCTCCGCATCAATCCCGGCAATATCGGCGATTGGGCTAAGGTCGATGCCGTGATCGATGTCGCGGGCGCCGCTGGGTGCGCGATTCGCATTGGCGTGAACGCTGGCTCGCTTGAGCAGGATATCGCCGAACGCGATGACCTTACGCAGCCCGAAAAGCTCGTGATGTCGAGCGAGCGTTTCGTCAAGCATTTTGAGGATCGCGGTTTTACCAATATCGTGCTTTCCGCCAAGGCTCATAGCGTGTCCACGACGCTCGACACCTACCGTGCCCTGTCGCGCGAAATCCCCCATGTTCCGCTTCATTTGGGCGTGACGGAGGCCGGAACCATGCTCCAGGGCACCATTAAGAGCTCTGTGGGCCTGGGTATTCTGCTTTCCGAGGGCATTGGCGACACCATGCGCGTCTCGCTTACCGCTGATCCGGTCGAGGAGCCGCCGGTTGCCTGGGGTATCCTGCAGTCGCTCGGCCTTCGCCGCCGTGGTCCCGAGATCGTCTCGTGCCCCACGTGCGCTCGCTGCCAGGTCAACCTCATTCCTATCGCCGAGGAGGTCACCGAGCGGCTTAAGAACTACTCCGCGCCGCTTTCGATCGCCGTGATGGGATGTGCGGTCAATGGCCCCGGCGAGGCCTCTGACGCCGACTTAGGCGTTGCCTGCGGACGAGGTCAGGGCCTGCTCTTTTCGCACGGCCAGATCATTGGTAAAGTAGCTGAGGACCAAATTGTCGACGCGCTTATGGCCGAGGTCGACAAGCTTATTGAGGAGAAATAAATGACTCGAGCAATGTATATGTCTAAGCTGTATGCTCCGACGCTCAAAGAGGATCCGGCCGACGCCGAGCTTGCGAGCCATCGCCTGCTGCTCCGTGCCGGCATGATCCGCAAGGAGGCCGCCGGTCTCTATTCCTATCTGCCTCTCGCATGGCGCTCGATTCGCAAGATCGAGAACATCGTGCGCGACGAGATGGATGCTGCCGGCGCCCAGGAGCTCATGATGCCCATCATGGTCGATGCCGAGTTGTGGCGCGAGTCCGGCCGAATCGATGCCTATGGCAAGGAGCTCGTGCGCTTTGATGACCGCCACGGCCGCGAGTTCGTGCTGGGCCCCACGCACGAGGAGACCGTGACCGCCCTGGTTCGCAATGAACTGCGTTCATACAAGCAGCTGCCGGTGAATCTCTATCACATCCAGGACAAGTTCCGCGACGAGTTCCGTCCCCGCTTTGGCCTGATGCGCGGCCGCGAGTTCATCATGAAGGACGCCTACAGCTTCTCTGCCACGCAGGAGAGTCTGCAAGAGGAGTACGACAAGATGAAGCAGGCCTACGCCAACATCTGCGAGCGCTGCTACATCAAGGCTCTGCCCGTCGTTGCCGATTCCGGCGAGATCGGTGGCGACACCTCCGTCGAGTACATGGCGCTTGCCGAGGCCGGCGAGGCTTCGCTGGTCTACTGTGATGATTGCGGCTTTGCTGCCGATGACGAGGCGGCAAGCACCAAGGTCGTTGTGACCGAGGGCCCCGGCGACGGTACGCTTACCAAGGTCGAGACTCCGGGTATGGGCACCATCGAGGCCGTCGCCAAGTTCTTCGGTTTCCCCGAGAACGGTACGCGCAAGTCCCTGGCTCTCATCGACGCCGAGGGCAAGCCGGTCGTGGCCATTGTCCCGGGCGACCATGAGCTCAACGACTGCAAGGCCGAGCACGTCTTTGGCAAGGGCTATCGCATGATGACCGACGAGGAGCTCCAGACCTACGGTCTGCACAAGGGCTTTATCGGACCGGTTAACCTGCCCGAAGGCATCCGTCTGGTGTGCGACGAGAGCCTGCGCGAGTCCAAGCAGTGGGCTTGCGGTGCCAACGAGGTCGATTATCACTTTACCGGCGCCTGCCCCGAGCGCGACTTTACCGTCGACGAGTGGGCCGACCTGGTAACCGTCGTTGCCGGCGATCCCTGCCCGCACTGCGGCAAGCCGCTCTCCGCTGCCCGCGGTATCGAGGTCTCCCAGGTGTTCCAGCTGGGCACCAAGTACTCCGAGGCCATGGGTGCCACCTTTATGGACGAGGACGGCAAGGAGAAGCCGCTCATCATGGGCTGCTACGGCGTTGGTGTGTCCCGCTCGCTCGCTGCCGTCGTGGAGCAGCACAACGACGAGCACGGTATCGTCTGGCCGGTCTCCGTTGCCCCGTACGAGGTCGCGGTGATTCCGCTCGATCCCAAGAAGGAGGAGTGCGCTACCGTCTGCGAGCAGATCGTTGATGGCCTGTGCGCCGAGGGTATCGAGGTTGTCGTCGACGACCGCGACGAGCGTCCCGGCTTTAAGTTTGCCGACAACGACCTTATGGGCTTCCCGTATCAGGTCGTTCTGGGTAAGCGTGGCCTTAAGAATGGCACCGTTGAGCTCAAGGACCGTGCCACGGGTGAGCGCGAGGATGTGGCGATCGACGAGGTTGTCGCCAAGGTCGCCGAGCTTGTGAAGGCAGCACGCCGTTAATCGACGATTTCGCTTGTAGTTCGATATACGGGACGGTCCCGCATTTCTCCAGATCGGGGAGATGCGGGGCCGTCCTTTTATCTTGTGGCATCCTCGATATCTAAAAGGAAAACCCCACAGCCCATGCGAGCTGCGGGGTTTTCCTTGTGCCTCCGATGCGAAATAAATCGCTCAGATATTACTGATAATCGACGACGTCGATCCAGTTCTTCAGGAACTCATCGTTCACGTTGCGCTTACGAGCGAGCTCGGAAGCGGCGACGATGCTCGTCCACTGACGCACGACCTGCATGGGCATGTCGGCGCGGTCGCAGTAGAGCTCCAGGTAGGCCTCTGCCTGGTCCTTGCTGTTGAGGGCGAAGAGCAGGTAGGTGGTGGCAACGTCGGCAGCAGGGGAGCCCTGGGTGGCGTGTGCCCAGTCGCACACATAGAGCTGGCCGTCGTCGCCGACGATGACGTTAGAGGGGTTGAAGTCGCCGTGGCAGACCTTGAACTCCTTGGTCATGCCGTCCAGACGCTCCTGAAGGTTGTAGCGCGTGGTGGCATTGAGCTGATCAAGGCTGTCGATCATGCGGGCGAACTTGTCGCGCTGACGGTTGAGCAGCGGGGAGGTGTAGCCGTGGATCTCGATCTGGAGGTCGACGAACATCTCGAGGTACTCGCCAAAGCGCTGGGGCTCGGCAGTCATCTTCTCGGCAAGGGTGGTGCCCGGAACCTTCTCGGTCACGAGCGCCCAGCCGTTGGCGTTCTCGAGCTGGGAAACCTCGAGAGCCTTGGGGCTGCGGATGCCGCACTCATTGATGCGGGCAAGATTCAAAGCCTCGTTGAACACGTCGGAGACAGGCTTGGTCTCGTTAAAGACCTTGACGATTTTGTCGCCCAGGTCGTAAACGACCTTGTTGCCACGGCGGACGAGCTCGGTCTTGGAATCGGGTAGCAGCATGGTTGCATCCTTTCAACGATGCGATAGAAGCGACGGCGGGGGTGTGTGAAACACCCGTGCACCCCCGCCGCAAAAAACCGTGCTAAAAACTAGCAGACGGCGTAGTCCTGGGGCTCGCGGCCGTAGTAGGCGTCCAGGTAGAGCTCCTTGATCTCGCTCATGAGCGGGTAGCGCGGGTTAGCGCCGGTGCACTGGTCGTTGAATGCCTGCTCGGTCATCTCGTCGAGGGTGTCGAGGAAGTACTGCTCGTCAACACCGTAGTCGGCGATGGTCTTCTTGACACCGATGAAGTCCTTGAGCTCCTCGAGCTTCGTGATGAAGTTCTCGAAGACTTCCTTGTCGTCCTTGCCCTCGATGCCGCAGTACTTGGCCATCTCGGCGTAGTTGTGCAGCGCGTTGGGGTAAGGATACTGGGAGAAGGTACCCATCTTGACGGGAGCCTCGGCGGCGTTGTAGCGCATGACGCGGGTCAGGATGACGGCGTTAGCGATGCCGTGGGGCAGGTGATGGAAAGCGCCGAGCTTGTGAGCCATGGAGTGGTTGAGGCCCAGGAAGGCGTTGGCGAAGGCCATACCGGCCATGCAGGAGGCGTTGTGCATCTCCTCGCGGGCGTGCGGGTCCTTGGCGCCGTTCGTGAAGCTGGAGGGCAGGTTCTCAAAGACGAGCTTGGCAGCGCGCTCGGAGAGGCCCTTGGTGTAGTCGGAAGCCATGATGGAGACGTAGGACTCGATGGCGTGGGTCATGACGTCGATGCCGGAGGCAGCGGTCAGGCCGCGCGGGGCGGTCATGCAGTTGTCGGCGTCGACGATAGCCATGTTGGGGAGCAGCGCGTAGTCGGCGAGCGGCCACTTGATGCCGGTCTCCTTGTCGGTGATGATGGCGAACGGCGTGCACTCGGAGCCGGTACCCGAGGAGGTCGGGACGGCGACGAAGTAGGCCTTCTTGCCCATCTCGGGGAAGGTGAAGATGCGCTTGCGGATGTCCATGAAGTCCATGGCCATGTCCTCAAACTTG
The DNA here is from genome assembly GCA_900548495.1 of uncultured Collinsella sp. Taxonomy (GTDB): domain Bacteria; phylum Actinomycetota; class Coriobacteriia; order Coriobacteriales; family Coriobacteriaceae; genus Collinsella. The sequence continues at coordinate 5,886 of URKT01000039.1, forward strand.
CACTCGGGGTGCTCGTACATCATCCACATGATCTTGCCGGCGTCCATAGCGGAGCCACCGCCGACGGCGATGATGACGTCCGGCTCAAAGAGAGCCATCTGCTTGGCGCCGCGACGTGCGCACTGCAGCGACGGATCGGGCTCGACGTCGTAGAAGCAGTCGTGGGCGATGCCCATCTCGTCGAGCTTGGCCTCGATGGCGCGGGTGTTGCCATTCTTGAAGAGGAACTGGTCGGTGACGATGAAGGCACGCTTCTTGCCCATGACGTTGCCCAGCTCGTCGAGGGCGACGGGCGTGGAACCCTTCTTGAAGTAGACCTTCTCGGGAGCGCGGAACCACAGCATGTTCTCACGGCGCTCGGCCACAGTCTTAACGTTGATCAAGTGCTTCACCCCAACGTTCTCGGAGACGGAGTTGCCGCCCCAGGAGCCGCAGCCCAGGGTCAGAGACGGCTTCATGCCAAAGTTGTACAGGTCACCGATGCCGCCGTGCGAGGACGGGGTGTTGATGACGATACGGCAGGCCTTCATGACGTGCTCGAACAGGCTGATCTTCTCGGCCTGAGCGGGGTGCACGTACAGAGAGGCGGTGTGGCCCGGGCCACCGGCGAGCACCAGGTGCTCGGCCTTGTCGACGGCCTCCTGGAAGTCCTTGGCGTGGTACATGGCCAGGACCGGGGAGAGCTTCTCGTGGGAGAACTCCTCCTTGGCGGGGTCGGTGGAGGTGACCTCGGCGATCAGGATCTTGGTCTTGGCGGGAACCTCGATGCCGGCGAGCTCGGCGATCTTGGCAGCGGCCATGCCGGGGATGCGGTGATCGAGAGCGCCGTTCTTGAACATGGCGGCACGCAGGGCCTCCATCTCGGCACCCTGCTTGACGAAGTAGCAGCCGCGCTTCTGGAACTCGGCCTTAACCTGGTCATAGATGCTGTCGATGACGGTCACGGACTGCTCGGAAGCGCAGATCATGCCGTTGTCGAAGGTCTTGGAGTGGATGATGGAGTTGACGGCGAGCAGCACGTCGGCGGTGTCGTCGATGACGACCGGGGTGTTACCGGCGCCAACGCCCAGGGCGGGCTTGCCCGAGGAGTAAGCGGCCTTGACCATGCCCGGGCCACCGGTGGCGAGGATGATGTCGACGTCGCGCATGACCATGTTGGTCAGCTCGATGGAGGGGACATCGACCCAGCCGATGATGCCCTCGGGGGCGCCGGCCTTGACGGCGGCGTCAAGCACGAGCTTGGCGGCGGCGATGGTGCACTTGGCGGCAGCCGGGTGCGGGGAGATGATGATGGCGTTGCGGGTCTTCAGGCAGATCAGCGTCTTGAAGATCGCGGTGGAGGTGGGGTTGGTCGTCGGAATGACGGCGCCCACGATGCCGATGGGCTCGGCGATCTTGGTGATGCCGTAAGCCTCGTCGCGCTCCAGGACACCACAGGTCTTGGTGTTCTTGTAAGCGTTGTAGATGTACTCTGCGGCGTAGTGGTTCTTGATGACCTTGTCCTCAAGAACGCCGCGGCCGGTCTCCTCGATGGCCATCTTCGCCAACGGGATACGAGCCTTGTTGGCGGCCATGGCGGCCTCATAGAAGATCTTGTCGACCTGCTCCTGCGTGTACGTAGCAAAAAGCGCCTGGGCCTCTCGCATCTGAGCGAGCTTAGCCTCAAGCGCCTCTACGTTGTCCACAATTGCGGGAGTAGTGTTTTCCGGTGACTTTTTCACCATTTGTGTCTCCTTGCGATCGGAGATTTACCCTACGCCTTGCATGATAGCAAGAAATTATTCGGCGAACGGTAAGATTCCTCTAAAAGGCACACTAAAACGCTTCAATAAAATGAATCGTTTTAACTAAAACTATCTGCCTGCTGCATCGCCCCGCTCATTGGGTACAGACTCTCATGAGTATTTCAATGGGAAAACGGGACATCTGTTTGATAATCGCTATTCGCGGGTCACGGTTGAGTTGGACACACAGGCGGTGCAGCTACTCGATTAAATCCATTTCAATCCCGTGTAAGGTGCGTCCGACTCGCTCGAGGCGTACCGTTAGTTACAAGGCATACCAGCTGCGCTATGATCCCTTTGACATCTGCAAACCCTCATATAAGTCTGTCCCCAATGAGTGCAAAAAGGCGCCCTCCGTAGGGGGCGCCTTTGGTAAGTTCTATGTGAACGCGAGGTCTTTGACCCGGAGAGTCCGAGGTACTTGTTGGTAAGACCTTATTTAGGAGCGCGCAACCTTGCCAGACTTGAGGCAGGTGGAGCAAACGTTCATCTTACGACGGTGACCATCGACGACGACGTAGACGCGCTGGATGTTGGGGCGGAACTTACGGTTGGTGACGCGGTGAGAGTGGCTGATGGAGCGACCGGCAACGGGGTGCTTACCGCAAACTTCGCAAACTTTGGACATAACTGACCCTCCTTGGGCGACAAACGAACATGTCGCGTTAACAAACAAGCCTGAACTATAGCACAGAAGTCGCTCCCTGTGCGCAATCTACACAGAGATATTCCTCTTTTGGCGATAGTGCCCACGCTACGGCCCTGGACGTAGATCCGATTTGCGTGCAGCAGAGGGGATTATGCCAGCTCGTGCGTGTGTTTTCAAGCTCGTCCCACAAATATATATAGGTTTATGGAGCATTGGGCTCCGTTTACGGATTGCTCTGTATTTATGCTCGCAATTAAGCCCGAGGTTGGCTACACTATCCCTTGACCATTAAAGGGGTACGAGATACCCACATGGAATTACATAGCTGCCAAAGAGCAGCCTTTCCTGTGGGTGTCTGGTCCGCTTTAAGCGGTCGGGCATCTATTTTTTTGACTGTGTCAGCAGTCAAGACATGTGAGGAAGGAGATCGATGGGCACGACTTCCCCCAAGGCGGTCATTATGGACGAGACCGCCGTCAATCGAGCGATGACTCGCATCGCGCACGAGATTCTCGAGCGCAACGAGGGCTGTGAAGACCTCGCTCTGGTTGGCATCGTCACGCGCGGCGACCTTCTGGCAAAGAAGCTCGCCGAGGAGATCAAGGAGATCGAGGGCGTCGAAGTTCCGCTCGGCAGCCTGGACATCAGCTTCTACCGCGATGACTACGCTACCAATTTCGCTCCCGCGATCCACGCTACCAACATTCCCTTCAGCGTCGACGGCAAGCGCGTCGTGCTGGTGGACGACATCCTGTATACGGGCCGTACCATCCGCGCCGCTCTCGACGCCGTCATGGACCTGGGCCGTCCGAGCCGCATTGAGTTGGCAGTCCTCGTTGACCGCGGCCACCGCGAGCTCCCCATCTCGCCGGACTTTGTCGGCAAGAACGTTCCCTCGTCGCATGAGGAGAACGTGCATCTATATATGAAGGAAGTCGACGGCCACACCGCCGTCGAGATCAACGACGTCGCGCCGGGCTCCCACGTGGGTTCTGCGCCGCTGGGAGGTGAGTAGTACCGTGGCGTTCAACCATAAGCACCTGATCGACATTACCGAGTACTCCGAAGAGGATATCAAGCTCATCCTCGAGACCGCCAAGGCGTTCTCCGAGGTCAACGAGCGTGCGATCAAGAAGGTCCCCACGCTCAAGGGCAAGACCATCGTCAACATGTTCAACGAGCCCTCGACGCGCACCCGCAGCTCCTTCGAGCTTGCCGAGAAGCGCCTTTCGGCCGATAGCCTTAACTTTGGCGGCTCCTCGACCTCTACGGTCAAGGGCGAGAGCCTCGTCGACACCGTCGAGACCCTCAACGCCTATAAGATCGACTGCATCGTCGTGCGCGATAAGCACGCCGGTGCTCCCTACATCGTCACGCAGAACTCGCCCGCGAGCGTCATCTGCGCCGGTGACGGCAAGCACAACCACCCCACGCAGGCCCTTCTCGACCTGTACACCATCTGGGAGCACAAGGGTGACTTCCACGGTCTGAAGGTCGCCGTCGTCGGCGATATCTCACACTCCCGTGTCTGCGGCTCGCTGATTCCCGCCCTTAAGATCATGGGCTGCGAGACCTACGCCGTCGCCCCCGGCACGCTGCTGCCGCCGGCGCCCGAGGTTCTGGGCTGCGACCACGTGACGAGCGATCTCGATTCTGTCCTGCCCGAGCTGGACGTTGTCTACATGCTGCGCGTGCAGCAGGAGCGCCTCGAGGGTGCCCCGTTCCCGACCATTCGTGAGTACCACAAGCTCTTCGGTCTGACCAAGGACCGCGAGAAGCTCATGAAGCCCGACGCAATCATCTGCCACCCGGGCCCCATCAACCGCGGCGTCGAGTTCGACTCCTATATGGCCGACCACCCGCAACGCTCCGTCATCCTGGAGCAGGTCTACGCCGGTATCTGCGTGCGTATGGCTATCCTGTATCTGCTGCTTGGAGGTGCCGATAATGGCCTTGCTTCTTAAGAATGCCCACGTCGTCGACCCGTCCGTCGAGCTTGACGGTGTCGTTGACGTCCTGATTGACGGCGACAAGATCGCCGAGGTCGGCGAGAATCTCGCCGTCGAGGGAGCCGAGGTCCGCGACCTTTCCGGCAAGTACCTCGTCCCCGGCCTGGTGGATATGCACGTTCACCTTCGCGAGCCCGGCTACGAGGTCAAAGAGGACATCGAGAGCGGTACCCGCGCAGCTGCCAAGGGCGGCTTTACCGGTGTGTGCTCCATGCCCAACACCGATCCCGTCACCGATAACGGCACCGTCGTGGAGTTCGTCAAGTCCCGTGCTGCCGAGGTCGGTCACTGCCGCGTCTATCCGTCGGGTGCCATGACCCGCGGTCTTAAGGGCGAGGCCATGTCCGAGATGGGCGATATGGTCGCCCACGGCGCCGTCGCCTTCACCGACGACGGTCGCGGCGTGCAGGGTGCGGGCATGCTCCGTCGCTGCATGGACTACGGCAAGATGTTCGGCAAGGTCTTTATGAGCCACTGCCAGGACGAGGATCTGGTCGGCCACGGCCAGATCAACGAGGGCAAGGTCTCGACCCGTCTGGCTCTCGAGGGTTGGCCGGCTGCCGGCGAGGAGCTCCAGATCGCCCGCGACATCGAGATCGCCAAGCTGACTGGTGCCAAGCTGCACATCCAGCACATCTCCACCGCCCATGGCCTGGAGATCGTGCGTGCCGGTAAGGCCGCTGGCGTTCAGGTTACCTGTGAGGCCACCCCGCATCACATGTTCCTGACCGAGAACGACCTGGACGAGACCTACAACACCTCGCTCAAGGTCAATCCGCCGCTGCGTACCGAGGAGGATGCCGAGGCCATCCGTCAGGGCGTCATCGACGGCACCGTCGACGTTATCGTCACCGATCACGCTCCCCACACCCCGTGGGAGAAGGCCCGCGAGTTCGAGCTTGCGCCCTTTGGCATGATCGGTCTCGAGACCTCGCTGTCGCTCGTGCTCACCGAGCTGGTCAACACGGGCAAGATGAGCATGGGCCGTATGGTCGAGCTCATGGCCATCAAGCCGCGTGAGATCCTGGGTCTCGACCAGGTTCAGGTCAAGGCGGGCTCCGTTGCCGACCTGACCGTGTTCGACGCGTCCGCCACCTGGACGGTTGGCGAGGACGGTTACGAGTCGCGCGCCGAGAACTCCGGTTTTGCCGGCCGCACGCTTACCGGTCGTGCCACCGATGTGTTTGTCGGCGGTAAGCAGACGCTCGCCGACGGCTGCATCTGCTAGCATAGCCTTATCGCTTTTGTGCGCGGCGCCCTTGCGGTGCCGCGCTTTCTGTTCGTTTGGTCCATGCAACCGCATGGGGGATTGGAGCGTCTATGCCCACACCTTCCACTGCACGCATGCACGACTTCGAGGTCGTTTCGAACCAGGAGATCGCCGACGGCATCTTCTCGCTCGTCATCTCGGCCCCCAAGCTTGCAAGTGCGCTCAAGCCCGGTCAGTTTGTGAACATCGCCGTGCCCGGCGATGCGTCCTCGCTGCTTCGCGTGCCCTTGAGCTTCTATCGCGCTGACGCTGAGGCCGGTACCGTCGAGCTGTGGTACGCCGTCGTGGGCGACGATACCCGTCGTTTGTCCCAGATGGGCCCTGGCTCCACCTCTAACCTGCTGGGCCCTGGTGGCCGTGGTTGGATGGTACCCGAGGGCACCAAGAAGGCGCTGCTCGTGGCGGGCGGCATCGGCGTTCCGCCCGTGCTGTGTCTTGCCGGCATGCTTGCCGAGCGGGGCGTGAATGTCGATGTGTGCCTGGGCTTTGGCACCGCTTCCAAGGCCGTGGGTGTCGATGAGTTCCGCGCGCTGGGCGCCACGGTTAACGTGTGCACCGATGATGGCACGCTGGGCACGCACGGTTTTTGCACCGACCCGGCAGCCGAGCTGCTCGGCGAGGGTGGCTACGACTATGTGGCCAGCTGCGGCCCCGCTGTCATGATGAAAAAAGTCGCCGCCGCTGCCGCCGAGGCCGGTGCGTACTGCGAGGTGTCGCTTGAGCGCATGATGAGTTGTGGCTTTGGCGCCTGCAACACCTGCAATGTCGAGACGGTCGACGGTATGAAGGGTGCTTGCATGTGCGGCCCCGTGTTCGATGCTTCCAAGGTGGTGGTCTTCTAGTGGGTACCGTGAACATGGCCGTCGATTTCGGCGGCGTCAAGATGCAGAACCCCATCAACACCGCAGCCGGTACCTTTGGCTACGGCTGGCAGTTCCAGAACTTTTTTGATGTTTCCCAGCTGGGCGCCATCACCACCAAGGGCTGCGCTGCCGAGCCCTGGCCCGGCAACCCCGCGCCCCGCATGGCCGAGATTCCCGGCGGTATGATCAACTCCGTGGGCCTTCAGAACCCCGGCGTGGCCGCCTTTGCTCGCGAGTCCGGTCCGTGGCTCGAACAGCTGTCCAAGGACGGCTGCCAGGTCATCTGTCAGGTTGCCGGCCACTCCGTTGACGAGTTTGTCCGCGCACTCGAGATGTATGTCGAGCTGTGCCCCTGGGCTGCCGGCTACGAGATCAACGTGAGCTGCCCCAATATCGCCGCCGGCGGTGCCGCCATGGGCTCCACGCCCGAGGGCGCCTCTTCCGTTATGGCTGCCTGCCGCAAGGTGACCGATAAGCCGCTGTTCGTAAAGATGGCGCCGGTTAACGTTGCCGAGATTGCCAAGGCTCTCGAGGCCGCCGGCGCCGACGGCCTTTCGGTCATCAACTCCATCCAGGGCATGGCTATTGACGTGCACACTCGCAAGTCCCGCGTGGCCAAGCCCAAGGGTGGCCTTTCGGGCCCGCTGTGTCACCACATCGCCGTGCGCATGGTCTGGGAGGTCGCCCAGGCCGTCGATATCCCCATCAACGGTGTCGGCGGCGTCATGACGGGCGAAGATGCGGCCGAGTTTATCCTCGCTGGCGCCACCTGCGTGTCGGTCGGCATGGCCAACTTCGTCGATCCGTGCGCTTCGATTAAGATCGCGCACGAGCTCGAGGCCTGGGCGGAGTCCCAGGGCGTGAAGGACATCAACGAGCTGGTAGGTGCTTTCGAATGCTAGAGACCGATGCCCGCGACCGCGTTATCGTCGCCCTCGACTGCGACCGTGAGCGTGCGCTCGAGCTCGCCCACGAGCTTTCTGGTCATGCCGCCTGGCTCAAGGTTGGCATGACGCTCTATTACGCCGAGGGTCCTGAGATCGTCAAGACGTTCAAGGATTTGGGCTTTAAGGTCTTCCTTGACCTTAAGTTCCATGATATTCCGCATCAGGTTCGCGGTGCCGCCCGTTCGGCCTCGCTTGCCGGTGCCGACCTGCTCTCGGTTCACGGCTTGGGTTCGGGCGCCATGCTCGCTGCCTGCCGCGAGGGTGCCGAGGAGGCGCGCGAGGACCGCGCCAAGCTCGTCGCCATCACCGTTCTCACGAGCATGAATCAGGATGCCTTGAGCGAGATCGGCGTCGAGTCGCCCGTGGCTGAGGAGGCCGCCCGCCTGGCAAAGCTCGCTCAGGCCAGTGGCATCGATGGCATCGTGTGCTCGCCGATGGAGGCTCACGACATGCGTGAGCTGCTGGGTCCTGATGCCCTGATCGTGACTCCGGGTGTGCGTCCGGTGGGTGCCGCCTTAGGCGACCAGTCCCGCGTGGCGACGCCTTCCCAGGCTATCGAGCGCGGCGCAAGCCACATTGTGGTGGGCCGTCCCATCACCGGCGCCGACGATCCGGTTGCCGCCTTTGACGCCATCGTCGCCGAGCTGGTCGAAAACGTCGCGTAAAAGATTCCCCTAAGTCACCACTTTTGGGTCTCATTAGCACAAAATAGCCCCTGTGCCTGCGTAAACTTTCCCATCCTTTGTGTGGAATCGCAGGTCAGGGGCTTAACTTTGGGCGCAGTATATTGCACTTTTTGCGAGTATCGTCTAACCTATGGAGCCGCGATTGGGCATTTTGTACGTTCTACGTGCTAAAATGCCAATTATTGAATCAGATATAACCCAACTATTTGGAGGTACGAATGGCACTCCCTCAGCTTACCGATGAGCAGCGTAAGCAGGCTCTTGAGAAGGCTGCTGCCGCACGTCACGCCCGCGCTGAGCTTCGCGAGCAGATCAAGAAGGGCGAGAAGTCCCTTGAGTCCGTGCTCAACTCCGATGACCCCATCGCTTCCCGCATGAAGGTTTCCACCCTCATCGAGTCTCTTCCTGGTTATGGCAAGGCCAAGGCCGCCAAGATCATGGAGGAGCTCGGTATCTCCGCTACCCGTCGCGTCCAGGGCCTCGGCGTCCGTCAGCGCGAGCAGCTCCTCGAGCAGCTGACCAAATAAGTGAGCGCTCAGGATTCCAAGCTCTTTGTGATTTCTGGACCGTCAGGCGCAGGGAAGGGTACGCTCGTCACTCGTGTGCGCGAGCGCCGCTCGAACCTGGGCCTGACGGTTTCGGCTACCACGCGAGCACCACGCAAAGGTGAGGTCGACGGCGTCAACTACTTTTTTCTGACGCGCGAGGAGTTCGACCGCCGCGTGGCAAATGGTGAGTTTGTTGAGTGGGCCGAGGTCCACGGTAACTGCTACGGCACGTTGGTGAGCGAGGTCACATCCAAGCTCGCCTCGGGCGCGTCTCTGATTTTGGAGATCGATGTCCAGGGCGCCCTGCAGGTGAAGGAGCGTTTCCCCGAGGCCGTGCTGATCTTTATCAAGCCGCCTTCGCTTGAGGTGCTCCGCGAGCGTCTAGTCGGTCGCGGTACCGAGACGCCCGAGACAATCGAGCTGCGTATGGCAAACGCCGCCGATGAGCTTGCCCTTGCCGACCGCTACGACGACGTCGTGGTAAATGACGATCTCGACCGCGCGACCGATGAGCTCGTTCGCGTTCTCGATATGCATGAAAGGATCTGAGGTCCGTGTCCGTTGTAAAGCCTTGCATTGACGATCTTCTGGAGAAGACCGATCACAACCGCTTCCTGCTCGCTTCGCTTGCCTCCAAGCGCGCCTGCGACATCAATAGCATGCTGCGTGGCCAGCACAACCGCGTGCTTGCCGTCCAGGATGTCGATGACATCACCATCGGGCTTTCCGGTGCCGATACCATCTCGATGGCTATGGACGAGATTGTCGACGGCGACATCTCTTACGACGAGGCCCGTTACGAGAAGGCGCTCGGCCACAAGGTTGCTGAAGCCTAAATGGCGGCTCGCGTCTGCCTGGTCCACTATCACGAGGTTGGACTGAAGGGTAAGAACCGCGCACATTTTGAGCATATCCTCATGGATAACATCAAGGCGGCCTTGGCCGCCTTTTCCGTGAATGCCGTGTCTCGAATTTCCGGTTATATCCTCGTGACCTTTAACGAGCATCAGGCCGATGAGGCGGCGCGTGTCATTCGCACCGTTCCCGGCGTTGCCCGTGTGTCTTTGGCGTATCACACCAACCGCGACCCGCAGGAGTACTGCGCCGCCGCCGTGAAGGCGCTGCGCGAGTTTGGTTCCTTCGATTCGTTTAAGGTGCACGCCAAGCGTTCCAATACCGACTATGAGCTCACCTCGATTGACATCAATCGTCAGGTGGGCGAGGTACTGTGCGAGGCCTTCCCCGATAAAAAGGTTCAAATGCGCGACCCCGATGCGATGGTGCACGTACTGGTGGTCCAGGGTAGCGTTTATGTGTACGCGCGCTCCGAGCGCGGCGTGGGCGGTCTGCCGGTGGGTTCTGCCGGCAAGGTCGTGACGCTGCTGTCGTCGGGTATCGATTCTCCGGTGGCGACCTGGATGCTCGCGCGTCGCGGCGCGGTGTGCGTGCCGGTACATTTCTCCGGTCGTCCGCAGACGCCCGACACGAGCGAGTATTTGGTACAGGACATCATCCGTGCGCTTGAGCCGGGTGTCCAGATCGGCCGCCTGTACGTGGTGCCGTTTGGCGACTGCCAGCGTGAGATTTCGGTCACCTGTCCCAGCAACCTGCGCGTGATCATGTATCGCCGCATTATGTATTCGGTTGCCGAGCGCATTGCACACATCGAGGGCGCCAAGGCCATCGTTACGGGCGAATCGCTTGGGCAGGTTGCCTCCCAAACGCTTGAGAATATCATGGCCGTTAACGAGGCCGTGAAGATCCCCGTGTTCCGTCCTCTCATCGGTTCGGACAAGCAGGAGATTATCGCGCGCGCCGAGGAGATCGGTACGTTCGATATCTCGACTGAGGCCGCTCCCGACTGCTGCACGCTGTTTATGCCGCGCCGTCCCGAGACGCACGCTAAACTCGATGCCGTGCATGAGGCCTGGGAGTTGTTCGATCACGAGGAGATGATCGAGCGCCTGCTCAAGCAGACCGAGTATATCGACTTCGAAAGCAACACGTATAAGGCCCCTAAGACCTTAAAACGCAAACATTCGGAGCTTGCTCCGCGTGAGATTTACCAAGATCACGAATAATGTTGTGCATAGACCGGCGGTGATTTTGCATCGTCGGTCTTTTGCTATCTGGGCATTTTGCGGCTAAGTGTTCATTTGCTGACGCGTGCCTGAATAAATGGACAGATTTGTGCAAGGTTTTGGTCAGCTTTTGGTTTGACCGAGAAAACCGGTTTTGGGGCGTGGCTGTTGCGGAACTCCTTTCCTGACACGATGTTGTTGGGAGGTTTTGCTATGGCGCAGCGCGAACAACACGAACGGGTCAAACGGATGGACCGCTTGGCGGACAAGCTGCTCGGTCATAAGGCAGTGGTGATGGCGATACTGGTCGTCATTGCGATGGCGAGTGGACTGGCGATGGCGAACCTTGGCGGCGGTGCCGGCGGCGTGTCGTTTGAGCACACTGATGGTTCGGGCTCGTTGGTGGAGCCAGGATCCGGCGATGCCTCGAGCGGAAAGACATCCGAAGGCTCTTCGCCTAAGGTGTCTGCCGCGGCAGAGGTTTATGTCGATGTTGATGGCGCCGTTGTGTCGCCCGGTGTATATCGCCTCAAGGACGGCGCGCGGGTGGCTCAGGCGATCGATGCCGCCGGCGGGCTGGCGCCCGAGGCAGACGTTACGGGGCTCAATCGGGCATCCAAGGTCGTCGATGGGCAGAAGATTCACGTTCCAACGGTGGGGGAGCAGCAGGCGTCCATTGCGGAAGCCGGTGTTGATGGTGGGGCTTCCGCATCATTGGGCGTGAGTGGCGCAACAGGCCTAGTAAATATCAATACGGCAAGCGCGGCAGAGCTGCAGACGCTCTCTGGCATCGGTCCCTCCATGGCCCAGTCGATTATCGATGAGCGGACAAAGAACGGTGCTTTTGCCTCGGTTGACGATCTGATGCGTGTGTCGGGAATCGGCGAGAAGAAGCTTGCCAAAATCAAAGATTCCATCTGCGTATGAGTGCGACCGAGCGCGAGCATGTGATGCCTCCGCGGCCTCTGATGCCGTGGACGATGGCCCTGTGTGCCGGTATGTGCATGAGCTGCGCCTTGGTGCTCAACGTGGCCGCCGATGCGCTGCTGTGGGAGCGGGCTTCGGCGGTCGGGCCGCTTTGGGCCATCCCCGTTGCGGCGGCGGTATTCGTTGTGCTGGCTCAATCTTGTGCGTGGCTTGCCCCTTGGAAGCGGTGGCTGTATGCCGCGTCCGTCGGTCTTGTGGCGGGAGCGGTCGTCTCGGCCTGGTGGGCTGTGGGCGCGCTAAGCGCCTCGAAGGCGCTCGACGGTCGAGCGGCAAGCAGCCTTGAGTTGGTCGTGCAGGGTGATCCATCCATAAACGACGACGTGTTTTCCTATACCTGCGAGGCACGCGCGGACGGTAAGAACTTGGCAATGGTTCGCCTATCGTGCGACCTCGAGCTCAAGGTCGGGGCGCACGTGCGTGTTATCGGTCGCGTTTCACGTTTTGAGAACGATGCGTATGGACGATCGCGCGTGCTCCGAGGCGAGGTGCGCAAGGTAAAAGCCGTTCGAGTTGTGTCGGTCGATGAAGGCTCTCCGGGGCCGCTGCTTCGGCTGCGAAATGGGCTGCTTGCGTCCATCGCGCCTGCGACCGACCCGGCGCGTGCGCTCATAGCCGGGGTCGTCTGTGGTCGTTCGGCCGAGCTGCGCGCCCAGCCGGCGGGCGACTGGTTTTCGGTGACGGGAACGGCGCATCTTATCGCCGTCTCGGGCAGCCATTTGGCTATCGTGGGGTTTGTAATCGAGGGCGTATTGCAAAAGACTCGGTGCTCGCGTGGTCTTCAGCGGGCGATATTGGCGATAACGCTTGTGGGCTACGCTGCCTTTACGGGCGCGTCTCCCTCGGCCGTGCGCGCGTGCTGCATGGTGTTCGCGACGCTTGTCGTAAACGGCGCGGGGCGTCGCCGGCACGGCGCATCGGCTCTCTTCGTAACCATGTCCATCTTTGTGCTACTGCGGCCGACGGTGCTGTTCGAGATGGGCTTTCAGCTTTCATGTGCCAGCGTTTTAGCCATTCTGTGCTTTTGCCCCTATGCGACCTACGCTTTGGGTGAGCTGGGTGTGCCATCGGGCATTGCCAGTATGCTTTCTGTCACACTGTGCTCGCAGTTGGCGACGCTTCCCATTACCATTCCCGCCTTCGGTACGTTCTCGCTCATTGCTCCGTTGGCAAATGCGGTCATTGGTCCGGTGGTGAGCGTACTGCTTGCTGTGTCGATCGTGCTGGTTCCCTTTTCGCTCGTGGCGCCGTTGCGGACTTGGGCGCTCATTGTGCCCATGATTGCCGCCCGTTGCGCACTGTTCTTCGAGCAGCTGTTTGCCGCCGTGCCGGGTGCATCCGTGAGTTTGCCGCCCGATAGCATGTGGATTTACCTAGTGCCGTGTTTGCTGGCGGTTCTGCTGGTCTGGTGGCCGCGTCCCCGTGCACGTCCTATTGCGGTGGGGCTTGCATGCTTGGTACTCCTGGCTGCGATTCCGTACGTCTACTGGGATCGATTCGCTCCGCCTTCGGTGACGGTACTCGATGTGGGCCAGGCCGATGCGATTCTTATCCGCGAGGGCGGCGCAGTAGCGCTCGTCGACTGCGGGCTCGACGAGCGCGTGGTGGCGGCGTTGGTTCGCAATAACGTGCACCATATCGATGCCTGTCTCTTATACACATCTGACGCTGCCGACGACGGAGAGA
>URKT01000040.1 GCA_900548495.1 uncultured Collinsella sp.
GCATGTCTCGTGGGCTCGGAGATGTGTATAAGAGACAGGTGTGGAGGCGCGACGGTCGCTCACCATGTCGCAGATCGAGGTATCGGGCTCATGCCCAATACCGGTCACCACGGGCACGGGACAGGCTGCCACCGCACGGGCAAGCTCCTCGTCGTTAAAGGTCATGAGGTCCTCGAAGGAACCGCCGCCACGCACGAGCAAAATGCAATCGGGCGCCGGCGTAATGGCAGCGGCGCGGTGCAAGCCTTCAATAAGCTCTGCCGGCGCACCCTCGCCCTGGACCTTTGCGCCCACGCAGACAAGCTCGACGAGCGGGTTGCGACGGCGCAGCGTACGCTTGACGTCGTCGATTACGGCGCCCGAAAGCGAGGTGACGACCGCCACGCGCGAGCAAAACACCGGGATGCGACGTTTGCGCGCCTCGTCCATCAGGCCCTCGCGGCGTAGCTTTTCGGCCAACTGAGCCACCTGCTGACGCAGCAAGCCCTCCCCCGCCAGCGAGAACGAGCGGGCGACGAAGCTCATGCGACCCGTAGGCTTGTAGAGATTGAAGCTGCCCTTAAAGCTCACCTGCATGCCATCGCGCAGATCGAACGTGCGCTTGAGATAAGCGCCCTTCCAGATGATGCAGTCAACGGCGGCCGAATCGTCCTTGATTTGGAAGTAGCAGTGGCCGCTTCGGGCATTGGGACCACGAAAACCCGTGACCTCACCCAAAACGCTCAGCTGCGGAATGGCATCGAGCGCGCCGGCGGCGATCTCCACCGCTTGGCTCACGCTGAGCTCTTTGCGCTCCTGATCGTCCGAACCGTCGAACTCAGCGGAAACGGCATTGCCGGTTAGGTTCCAGCCTGCCACGCAGCCCCCTTTCGTCATCGTGCACACGGGCTCCGGCCCTGCGCAAATTCAAGTCCAACACATAGTACAGCGCCGCGGGGACACGAATCCCCGCGGCGCCCAGCGACCCAATTTGTTATCGGTTGGAGTTTCTGTTGTAACGAGCCATAAGGTAGAGCAGTTGGATGATCGAAGTGAGCGCTGCGGCCACATAGGTAAGCGCGGCTGCCGTCAGCACCTTCTTGGCGCCGTTGACCTGCTTGGAACTCATGCCCGACTGCTCGATATACGCCACGGCGCGGCGACTGGCATCGATCTCGACCGGCAGCGTAACCAGCTGGAACAACACGCTAAACGAGAAGAAGACCAGCGCGAGGGTCGTGAGCCCCGCGATGTTCATGAACAGGCCCATGAGCAGCACGATCGTCCAGGTGTTCTGGGTAAAGTTGACGACGGGGACCAAAGCGGTGCGTACCTTCATCATGGCATAGCCGCTTTGGCGCTGGGCGGCATGGCCCGCCTCGTGACAGGCGACGGCAACGCTTGCGACCGACCCGCCCGAACGGTTGGCATCCGACAGATACAGGTTGTTGTCCTGCGGGTTGTAATGATCGGTGAGCTCGCCGGCAACGCCCTTGATGCCCACGGCGCTACAGCCGTTGGCATTGAGCATGCGGCGAGCGACCGTGGCACCCGTATCGCCGTCCGAGCGCACCTTGGACCACGTCTTGTACGTCGAGTTGATATAGCTCTGCGCGGCAAGGCCGAGCACCGTGCAGACAAGAACAACCAGCAGGTACAGCGGGTCAATGCCAAAGCCGTATCCATAGTAATAAGGCATGCGAATTCCTCCGAATCGAGTTACACGTTGGAGGCATTCTACCCATTCGACTGACCAGCAAATCAACATCGATGTTTTGGCAATGTCAGCGAAAACGGCCGAGAGCGAGCAAGGTGACGTGAAAGAGAAGCGACGCGTACTTTGGTACGCGAGCGACGATTGAACGTCAGATTGCCGCTCTCGGCCGTTTGCAGCGTCGAGCTGTTACGCGGTTTGGTAAAACCGCGTAACTATATACCTATAGCAATTCAATTTTTCCGTCCTTCACCGTCAACCCCATATTGCCGGAAAGCAGATCGTCCAGGCGCGAGCCCACAAGCTCAAAGCGCCAGCCTTCGCGCAAGGGGCTCTGCTCGGGATGCTCAATATAGTCGGCCAGGTCATCGCGCGAGGCAATGACCGAAGTCGCCACGCCCGAGCGCTCGGCAACCAGGCGGATGAGCGCGTACATCAGGTCCGTCACACTCTCCAACTCCGGCGAAATCTGACGGTGCCCGCGCACCATGAGCGGCAGGCGATCGTGTGGGCAGCTCGCACCGCGCTTAATGGCCATGAGCGCGCCGTCCACGTCGCGCTCCCCCAACTGATCGGTACCGCGGATGCTACGGAACTCCTCAACGCGCACGGGATTGCGCTTAACGAGCGCAAGCAGCGTGTCGTCGGACATGACCCACTTGCGCGGGATGTTACGGCGCTCGGCGCGGTCCTCGCGCCAGGCGGCGAGCTCGCGCGCGATGCCCAACTGGTGACGGCTGCACGAATTGATGCGTTTGACCTTGCGGAACGCCTCGTGGCGATCGGCGCGATAGTGCGACTCGTCAGCCAGCGGGCGCAGCTCGTCGAGCACCCAGTCCACACGGCCCAGCTCGCGCAGGCGGCTCATCATCTCGGTATAGGCGACGATCAGGTACTTGACGTCATCGATCGCATACTCAATCTGCTTATCGGTCAGCGGGCGGCGCGACCAGTCGGTCAGCGACTCGGTCTTGGGCAGCGATACGCCGCAGAACGTCTGAACAAGCGCGCCATACGAAATCTGCTGGCGCTCGCCCAAAAAGGCGGCGGCGACCTGCGTATCGAAAATCGGTCGTGGCAGCACGCCCACAGTATGGAGCATGACCTCCATATCCTGCGAGCACGCGTGGAAGACCTTGGTCACGCTCTCGTCGGCCATAAGCTCGGCCAGCGGCGATAGGTCGTCGATTACCAGGGGATCGACCGCGACGCTCTCGGCAGGGGTGGCAATCTGAACCAAACACAGACGCGGGTGGAATGTGCGCTCGCGCAAAAACTCGGTATCGACGGCAATCGCGTCGAACTCACGGGCGCGCTGGCAAAAGGCGAGTAGAGCCTGATGTGTGGAAATGTACATATCAACCCATCGAATAAGGTTAGGCCCGAAAAACACGGGTAGGATATCGGCATTGCCTTACAACTATACTCGGTTAGTCACAGAACGGGAACGTAAGTATGCACTGCCTTATCATCCACAACCCGGCATCGGGCCCCAGCTCAGATGAAATCTACGCATTCACGCACGCCCTCGCGCAGGGCGGCGACGAGGTCGTGATGCGTTTTATCGGCGATGGCATGGAGCCCGAGGATGCCGTGGCAGACGTGCGCGAGTTTGATCGCGTGGTCGTTTCGGGCGGCGACGGCACCGTCTCCAACGTGCTCGACCAGATGCGCGGGTGCGGTGTCCCCACGCTCGTCTTCCCCTCCGGCACAGCCTGTCTATTCTTTAACAACATCGGTAATGCCCCCGAGGCAGCGGCGCTCGCCAAGGCCTGCCGTGCCGGTCGCACGGTCAAAGTCGACATGGGTGAGCTCTTTTGGCTCGACGAGAACGGCAACGAGAAGCGCCACGGCTTTATCATCATCGCCGGCTCGGGCTTCGACGCCGAGATCATGATGAAGGCCGCCCCCACCAAAAACGACATCGGCGAGATCGCTTACTTCCTCTCCGCGCTCGCCACGCCCAATCCCACGGTGGCGCACTTTACGATTGAGCATGACGGCATTGTCGAGGAGCTCGACGGCATCTGCTGCATGGCCGGCAACACCTCGGTCATCCAAAACGACATCAACCTGTTCCCCGACTGCCGTATGAACGATGGCATGGTCGACATTGCGGTCATCGAACCCGTGCGCACTGTGCAGCTGCTGCCTACCGTGATCACCGCTGCGCTTGACCCCGCCGGCAAGGTACTCGGGCGCCCGCAGTTCAAGATCATCCAGACCAAGGAAGCCAAGATCACCTGCACCCCGTCGCTGGGCATGCAGTTCGATGGCGAGATTATCTCCAGCAATTCGGGCGTCTTTGGAGCCCGCGCGCTTCCACAATGCCTCGACCTCATCGTCGACGAATTCTCCCCGCTCGGAAAATAGGAGGACCCTATGAACGACAATCCCCTGCTCGGCTTTATCATCATCGTTTTGGCCATGCTCGTCGGCTATGCGATCAACGTAATCCACCGCCGGAAGAAGTAATTCCACATTGGCATGATATTCATCCAATTATCGTCTCCCCTGCTGTTTATGCATTTGCCAAACAGCAGGGGATTTTCATTTCAGGCATTCCCAGCTACTTTATTCGGCTACAGTAATTACAGGGCGTCTTTATTAAAGTAAAGCTACAAACTGAGTACAATTAACCGCTCGTCGCATATTTCATCACGCTTATCGAGTAAGTGTCTTTCATAGATGAATATTGTTTCCAGTTCGTTACGCTAATGGGGTGTCTTTATTGGCTGAAGCCCTCTGGCGACAGAGGGCTTTCGCACGCTGGGAGGGAAAATGAGGAAAACTCACCCCGTCAACGCGCTCAAGAAGCTAGGCATAGGCCTCGCCTTTGGAGCTGCAACCATCATGTCTATGCCGACGTCTGCGCTCGCCTGCACGCAGATGTACATGGGCAAGAACCTTACGGCCGACGGTAACACGTACTATGGCCGCGCCGAGGACTTTGGCAAGCGCTATCTTAAGCACTACGGCATCGAACCTGCCCACGAACCTGGCTTTAAGTACAGCTCGATTGAATCTGCTTTTGAATACACTTCGAACAAGCCTACCTATCGTTACAGCTATGTACGCGACCACCCCTCCAACTGGATGGGTCGCACCGACGCCTATTCCGAGGCCGGAATCAACGAGAAGGGCGTCTCCTGCTCTGCCACGCTAAGCACTTCCTATAACGAGGAGGCCGATGCAGCAGACCACATCGATGAGAAAGTGGGTCTGGGCGAGTACAGTTACGGCAGCATCATCCTGGGCGAGAGCGCCACGGCCCGCGAGGGCGTCGAGCTTCTCGGCAGACTGATCGATGATCAAGGCGTCTGCACCAACGACCAGATCATCATCGCCGACAACAACGAGACCTGGCTGTTCGCCACACTTTCCGCCCATCAGTGGATCGCCATGAAGCTCGCTGACGACGTCGCGTCGCTCAACCCTAATATCGGGAGCCTCAACTACGATGTCGACCTTGATGACCCCGAGAACTGCCTACACTCCGAGGGCATCAAGTCCATGCCCGTGGAGAAGGGCTTCGCCAAATACTCCGCTGACGGCAAATTCGATGTCGCCCAAACGTATGGCGAAAGCCTCGCCGATTCCGGCGTAAACCAGTGGTCCCGCTATGTGCAAGGCCGCGATTATTTTGGTAGTCAGCTGACCGAAGGCACAGATTACGACATTATCACAGTAAAGAAGGATGGAAAACCTGACCAAAAGGGAGCCATGGTCAGCGAAATCCAGCCCCTGTTCTTCAGGCCTGGCAAGTCTGGCTGGAGCACCTTTGAGCTGATTCGTGCCTTTGGCAACCGCGGCGAGAACGTCCCTGGCCTCAATGCGAACACTGATGGTGTTTATTGCATCGGCAGCGAGCGCAACACCGAGATCAACCTCTTCCAGATTCGTCGCGGGTATGACCCCGAAGTCGCTACCATCCAGTGGGAAATGCTCTCCCGCGCCGCGTACTCCGTCGCCATCCCGTTGTACTCCGCTCTGATAACTGAGGTCAGCCCGTACTTCAGCGATCAGACCGTCTCCTTCGATCACTGCAACCAGACTGACGTCGTGTACAACGAGGAGCCCGAGAACTCAATCAACTACGTCCTCATGGACATCAGCTCGCTCTGCTTCGAGAACCCTGACACCCTTGGTGTCAGCGTCCGTGCCTACCTCGATGCGCTCCAGAACGAGCTTATCGAGCAGAACAAGGAAGTTGACGCCGCCATGCTGGCCGAGACGACCACCGAGGGCCGCACTGCCCTGGCCAACAAGGCCGGCAAGGCTGCTACCGAGAACACCTACAAGAAGTGCAAGGCACTGCTCCAGGAGATGCGCGCCTATCAGAAGGCCGAAAACTTCGACCAGCCCTTTACCCCAAGCGACCTGAACACCGAGACCAACGGCCTCAAGGTGTCCATCACCTACGCCAAGGATGCTCTTGCCACCGATCCGGTCACCCCGGATCAGCCCGGCACTCCTGAGCAGCCTGGCACTCCCGAGCAGCCCGCTAAGCCCGAGCAGCCCGCTAAGCCCGAGCAGCCGGCCGCCAAGCCTGAGAAGCCTGGCAAGTCCGACACCACGACCACGGTAACCACTAACAAGACGAACACCAAGGGCGGCCTGCCCACCACTGGCGATCGTTTTGATGGCCGCATGGTGGCCGCATTCGCCATCGCTGGCGTTGCCGCCATCTCCGCGGGCGGTTACTTCCTCTACCGTCGCAATAAGGAGTAACGTCTTAGCTGAGCGGACAAGGCAGCAATGGCAGCCTCGCCCGCTCAGCCCGCTCTTTTGACCGGCGGGAAACCCGCCTGAAATCTTTTCAAAAAAGATTTCCCCGCACACACTTCGCTGTGCTATAGTGCAGCGCAACAGCAACTAGGTGCGACCGCGCCACGGCATCACGAAAGGAGCCACCAACATGAAGAACACGATGACGTCTCTCAACAACTGGTGGTGGCGTGATGCGAATACGATCGGTCGACAGTGAGTCCCTCACGCCTGTTTTTGCGCTCTAGGTGATTGGAAGGCCTCCGGTTTCGACCGGGGGCCTTTTTTCTATCTCGAGCCCGATCGCATTCGCATCACGCGCCTCCGCTTTTCTCTTGCACTCCCCTTCCGAAAGGATTTTCACCATGTCTCAGAACACCACCGCCGCCCAGCCCCGCACCGTCCAGACCGCCGACCGCGGCAAACTCGACGTCCGTGCTCTCGTCCTGCTCGCCATCCTGCTCGCCGCCGGCTTCATCCTCAACTTCACCGTCGGCAAGGCCATCTCGGGCATCTCGGGCGGCATGATCAGCCCCGAGTTCATCATCTCGGCCTTCTGCCTCACCATCCTGGTCGTTCGCCCCAACATCGGCCAGGCGCTCGTCATTGGCCTCATCTCAGCTGCCGTGATCCAGATCACCACCACTTCGCCGTTCGTCGATTTTGCCGCCGAGGGCATCGCCGCCATGCTCATGGCCGGCATCGTCAACGCCGCCGGCAAGAACGGTCAGGTCAAGCCCGCCATCGCCATTGTTGCAACCTTCCTGACCACCTTTGTCTCCGGCGTCATCTTCATGGTCATCAAGATGGCCATGCTCGGCGTGGTAGGCGAGCTCGCCGCCGCCATGCTGCCCGTCGTCGCCATGACCGCCGTCTTTAACGCCATTCTGGTCGGCGCCCTCTATCTGCCCATCCAGAAGGCCCTGAAGCTCAACTAACCTGCTCGGCTTTACGAGCCACCCCATCTTGGCGTTCATTCGTCGCTCGCGTACCCAAGTACGCTTCGTTCCTCTTTCGCGCCAACCTGGGGCACCTCGTAAAGCCGTCTCCGTACTTCACCACCAAAGACTGTCCCAAACAACGAGCTCATGGACGTTCTTATAAGGCTCGTCATTCAAGAACGTCCGATGACTATGAAAGGTATCCATGGAAACGATCATCAACGTCGACGATGTCTCGTTCTCCTATGGAACGCAGACCGAGCAGGCGGTCAGCCACATCTCGCTCAGCGTAAACAAGGGAGATTTCATCGGCATCATCGGGCCCTCGGGCGCCGTGCCCCACCACTACACCGGCACGTTCTTTGGGTCCGTCATGGTCGACGGCCACGACACCTGCGAAGTCTCGCTCACCGACGTGTCGCAAATCGTCGGCAGTGTGCTGCAGGATATCGACACGCAGATGGTCGCTTCGGTCGTCGAGGACGAGATGCTCTTTGGCCTCGAGAACTTTGGCGTTCCCCACGACCAGATCGAGCAGCGCGTGAGCGAAACGCTCGAGACCGTCGGCATCAGCGACCTGCGCGACCGCGAGATCGCCACCCTCTCGGGCGGACAGAAGCAAAAGGTAGCCATCGCCGCCATCCTCGCCATGCGTCCGCGCGTCTTGGTTCTCGACGAGCCCACCGCGGCACTCGACCCCGCTAGCTCCACGTTGGTCTTCGAGACGCTGCGTGAGGCAAACCGCGCACTTGAAATCACCATCGTCGTCGTTGAGCAAAAGGTCGCCCTGCTCTCGGAGTACTGCAACCGCGTGCTCGTGCTCAACCATGGCGAAATCGCGCTGCAGGGCGAGCCACACGAGGTCTTCGCACGCACCGACGAGCTTCGCACCATCGGCGTCGATTGTCCGCGCGCCACGCGCATCTTCAACAGCCTCGAGACCGATGGCTTGGTAAGCGGCATGCCCTGTCTGGATGTCGACGAGGCAGAACGCCTAATCACGGAAATCGTCGACCCCGACCGTGCGACAAGCGACACCCGGGCGCCCGCAGGCTCCCCGCACGCGCCATCGCTGCGCCCGCATGCGAAAGACGCCGAGCCGGTGCTCACCTTTGACCATGTCGAATTTTCCTACCCCCATGGAGGCGCCGCCGTTCACGACCTCAACTTGACGCTCTACCCCGGCGAGCTCGTGGGCATTGTCGGCCAAAACGGAGCCGGCAAAACCACGCTCACCAAACTGCTCACGGGTTTGCTCAAGCCCGCATCGGGCAGCGTACGCGTTACGGGCTTGGACACGGCATCGGTTCCCACGAGCCGCATCGCACGCGAAGTGGCAACGCTTTTCCAGAACCCCGACCGCCAAATCTGCAAAGACACCGTGCTCGACGAGGTCGCCTTTGGTCTAGAACTTGCCGGCATCGACCGCGCCGAAGCCCTGCGTCGCGCCCAGCTCGTCATCGACCGCTTTGGCTTGCCGGCCGACGAGGCGCCCTTCTCGCTCTCGCGCGGCCAGCGACAAATGGTGGCGCTTGCCTCCGTCGTAGTGGTTGAGCCCAAGATCGTCGTGCTCGACGAGCCCACGAGCGGCCTTGATTACCGCGAGTGCATGACCGTCATGGAAACGGTGCGTACCATGGCCGAGCGCGGCTGCGCTGTAATCATGGTCTGCCACGACATGGAAGTCGTCTCCGACTTTGCCGAGCGCATCGTAGTCATGGCCGACGGCCGCATCCTCGAGCGCGGCCGCACGCACGAGCTGTTCTCGGACATCGAGCTCATGCAGCGCGCCTACGTTGAGCCGCCCCAGGTCATAGAGCTTTCTCGTCGCCTGGCATCCTCTGTCTCTCCCGCCTTTGCACAGGTGAGCGAGGTCACCGATATCGTTCGCATTACCGAGGGGATGGTCCACCGTGGTTAACGTCATCGACTACATGCCGGGCGATACGCTGCTGCATCGTCTGAACCCCGTCGTCAAACTGGGCCTCGCCGCCGCCATCATCATCGGCATCTTTTTGTCCGACACCTACGTGGCGCTGCTGGGCTTTTTGGCACTCACCCTTGCACTGGGTGCCTATGCCGGCGTCGTCGACCATCTGCTCTCGCTGCTCAAGTTGCTGATTCCGCTCGCGCTTATCATGCTGGTGCTCCAGTTGGCCTTTATGCGTGATGGCAACGTGGTGTGGGGTTTCATCACCGACACGGGCCTCATTACCGGATCGAAGGCCTGCCTGCGCCTGCTGGGCGTGGCGTTGCCACTCATCCTCATGCTCATGGTGACCAAGCTCAACGACCTCGCCAACGCTTGCGTCGAGGTGCTGCACGTGCCATATCGCTATGCCTTCACCTTTACCACGGCGCTGCGTTTTGTGCCGGTATTTGGCCAGGAAATGAACGCCATCATGGAGGCGCAGACTGCACGCGGCGTCGAATACGACACTAAGAATCCCGTCAAGAAACTCAAACTCATGCTGCCGCTGTGTGTGCCGCTGCTTATCTCGAGCGTGGGCAAGACCGATGCCACCGCGCTTGCCGCCGAGCAGCGCGGCTTCTATCTGCGTACGCGCGCCAGCTCGTACAAGCGCTACCCCATCAAGGGCCTAGACATCGCCGTACTCATCATCAGCATCGCCCTTATCGCCATCGGCTTCCTGTTCTAGCAATCGCTGGCAGCAACCGGCAAATGCAAAAGGCCTCGGCTCGCACCAAACGAGCCGAGGCCTTTACTGTTTTCCCAGATAATACCTGTCAAAATAAACCTGTCCCTTTTTGGCAGGTCGGAAGCTAGAGGCGGTAGGGGACGCCGCTGCGGATGATGGATTCGCGCACCAGGACATCCATCGCATCGAGGGTGATCTCGGGCATCTCGCGATACTTCTGCAACACCGAAAGCTCCGTGCAGGCCAGGATGACGCGGTCGCAGCCTCTACGGGCGAACTCCCACATCACACGGTCGAACTTATCCATATCGGGCTCGCGACCGGCCTTCACATCGTCGTAGATGAGCGACATCACGTCGGCCTGACGCTTTTCGCTGGGATATACGACCTCAACGCCCGCAGCCTCGCATTCGCGGCCGTAGACGCCCGCGCCCACGGTGCCATCGGTTCCCATGATGCCAATCTTGTGCACCGGCTCGGCCGGCATACTCAGGTTGGGGTCGAACTCGCACTCCCCCATCACCGCGCCGGCCAGAGCATAGCGCACCGACTCGCGCGGCATGTGGATAATCGGCACCTTCGTAAACGACTGGATCTGGTCGTAGAAGTAGTGTGACGTGTTGCAGGGAATCGCTATGTGCGCGCAGCCCAGCGACTCGAGCGCTTGGGCGCACTCCTTCATAGTCGCCAGCAGCTTGGCATGCTCGCCGGTCTTAATGGCCAGCGTGCGGTCGGGCATGGTCGACTTGGAAAGCACCACCATGTCGATATGTTCCTGATCGCAGGCAGCAGCCGTGTGGCGCACCACCTGGTCGTAGTAATACGACGTGGCCTCGGCGCCCATGCCGCCGATAACTCCCAGCTTTTCCATCGCCGCCTCCTTGGTGACGCTTGCGCAATTGCGCGTATCATACCCGCGCCCGCCCGATGCAAACCGGACGGGCGCCGCACTCATCTACTTGTAATACGTCTTGAACAGCTTAAAGTGGCGCAGCTTGGTGTGCCACATGCGCAGCCAGCGGTTAAAGACAAAGTCTCCCTTCATAAACGAAGGGTCGGCGCCCTTGCCTTCCTTGTCCAGGCGATGCACCTTCGCGCGCAACTCGGGATCCTTGACGTACTTGTCGACGACGCCCATGGGAACGACCATCCACAGGGCCTCGTCCTGCGCAGTCACAAACTCCGGCTCAAACGGGCGGTTGAGCACATACTCGTCCACCACATATTTGGCAACGTTAAAGCCGCTGTTGGTAACGTAGTAGTTGCTGCGGCCCTGGCGCGTGTTGAAATCGAAGAACTTAAACGAGCCATCGCGCTCGTCGTACTTAACGTCAAAGTTGGAATAGCCCACAAAGTGAAGGTCCTCGAGCAACTTGCGCACGCCGCCCATGAGCTCGTCGTTGGGCTCGGTAATGATACAGGCATGGTTGCCGACACCGTGGGGCTGATGCTCCTCGAGCAGCACATGGCCCAGGCACATCATGCGAACCTTGCCGTCGCGGTCGGAATAGCTGGTGAGCACGCGCATGTACTCGTCGTTGCCGGGCACGCGATCCTGCAAGATCAGGTCGTCAGTGTAGCCGCTAGCATACGAGTCGCGAATGACCTGTTCCAGCTCGGCACGGTCGGCAATCTCATAGGCCTTCTTCTGGCCCTCGAACTCGTGCTGCCACCACATGATGCCGTCGGAAGGCTTCAGGATCATCGGGTAAGGAAAATCGATCTGGTCGAGCACTTCGGCAGGTGCCTCGCCTTGGGTGTTCAGCATCGCCATGGTGAAGGTAAAGGTATGCGGATAGGGCACGCCATGCTTCTCGCACAGCTCGTAGAAGATCTCCTTCTTCTGGCACTGCTCAAGCATGCTATAGGGCGCGTAAGGCGCAACGATGTTATCCGCCAGCTCGTTGGCATCCTTGGCCTGAGCCACCAGGGCAACATAGTTATCGCCGCAGCCCATCAGGACAATCGTCTTGTCGGCATGTGCCCGAGCGATACCGTTGACGGTCTTAAGCATCACGGGCATGGTATCGATATCCACGTTGGGCGTGTAATCGATAATTTGGCTGCGATACGCGGGGCCGGTCTGGTACTTGCCAAAGACCAGGCTCTTAACCCGATACTCCTCGTAGAAAGCGCGCGCCACTGAATACGCGTTGATGTCGCCGCCGAGCAGCACGGGGATAAACTCGCGCTCTGTAAACTGCAATGCCATGGAAACTTCCTATCTAGAACTGCCCACACGACGGGCGGTCTTTGTGCAACTGATTTATTCTAGCGTGCCGAGCCGCCGGCACCCAAAGCTCCACCGTATCTATGGCAATCGGCGTAATTATCCAGCACGAAGGCGGCGATCACCGGTGTACGACAACGGGCAATGAACCCACCGTTGTTGTAGGATTCAACATGTTGCCAGCCCCGTCGAAAGGTACACTGTGCCCCAGGCTCATCCGATCAACAACCCCATCATTGACGCCGCAAAGCGCGAACTTGCGGATCGTGCCCAGACGGCAGCTCCCCTACGCACCGCAAACGATGCTTACAACGGGTCTGCCCGCATCGTCTCAATCAACACGTCGGAGCACAAAGGCACGCGTAAGTCACCCGTCGCCGACGGGCACGACACCGTCATCGAGCAGTTTGGCCTCGCCTCCGATGCGCACGCCGGGCATTGGCACCGTCAGGTCTCCTTTTTAGCTGCAGAGTCTATCCAGACGGCGCAGGCGCGCGGGCTCGATGTGCACGAGGGCGACTTTGGCGAGAACTTCACAACCCAGGGTATCAACCTGCTATCACTCCCCTTGGGCACGCAGCTCAAGCTCGGTAGCGAAGTGCTCGTCGAAATCAGCCAGATCGGCAAAGTCTGCCACACACGCTGTGCCATCTACTATCTCGCCGGCGACTGTATCTTCCCCCACGATGGCATTTTTGGCGTCGTGCTGCAGGGCGGAGAAGTCCATGTCGGTGACGACGTCCAGGTGGTCAGGCTCGGCGACGGCACCTGTTCCTTCACTCCCGCCGAGGCACTCAAAGAGGTCGAGCAGGCTCGTCGCGAAGGAACCCTGTAGTTGCAAAACCCCACGTGAGGGCAACATTTACAGCTAAAAACCCTCACAAAGAGGGTGCCGTAACGTTAAAGTTGAACTCTATGGTTTCTCAACAATTCACCATTCCCGCAGGTCAAGGCCAAAGCCTCAAGTTCAACTTGACCCTTTAGAACCTTTAAGGTTCAAGTTGAGGTCGAAAGCAGTAGTAGAATACACCTCGACCAATAACCTACGATTGATTGCAGAGGGACTGGATGCAGCATTCGAACCATCGCACCGCAGCGCTCATCGCGTCGAAGCCGGCTCGTATCATCACGAGCGCCGCGCTCGCCGTCGCGCTGACGGCCACGCCGATGCTCTCCCCCGTCGCGGCCTATGCCGCCTCGCAGGCAACGCAGGATCAACTTTCCGCCGCCCAGAAAAAAATCGAGGACGCTACGAGCGCCTACAACGACGCCCGCACCAAGCTCGAGGATCTGCAAAAGCAGATCGACTCCAATGAGGCGAACATCGATAAGATTGAGGCCGAGCTACCCGAGCAGCAGGCCAAGGCAAGCTCCGCCATGCGCGATCTGTATAAGTACCAGAAGGGCACCAGCCCCATCGTGAGCTTTCTGGTGAACACGCAGAGCTTGGGTGACTTTATCACCACCTGCAAATACACCAACCAGATTACAAGCTCGAGCGTCGACGAGATCGAAGAGCTTAACAAGATGCAGACCGAGCTCGAGCAGAACAAGACTGAACTCGAGCAGGCCAAGTCTCAGCTCGAGGGCGAGCAAAAGAATGCCGAGGATGCACTGGCGCAGGCTCAGCAGCTCCGCAGCGAGGCGCAGGCAAAGGCCGAGCAGGAAAATGCTGCCGAGCTGGCAAAGCTCGAGGCCGACAAGGCCGCTGCCGCCGAGAAGATCTCGGGCGAGGGCGTAAGCGGCAACAACTCCAACAGCCAGGCCAACAACGCCAACACCACCATCGACACCACGGTGAACAGCTCGAATAGCGGTAACTCCGATTACGACTCGTTCATTAACGAGTGGACGAGCCGCATCGATAACTACCTTGCCGGCTCCCCCATGGCAGGCCAGGGCTACAACTTTGCCGTCGCCGCCTGGAATACCGGCGTCGATCCCCGTTGGTCCCCCGCCATCGCCTGCATCGAGAGCAGCAAGGGCCTCTATTGCGCCGGCTCCTATAACGCCTGGGGCTGGAGCGCCCGGGGCGGCGGCTGGCGGAGCTTTGGTAGCTGGAGCGAGGGCATCTCCGCCCACGTTGCCTACCTGGGTGCCAACTATGGCTCCACGCTTACCCCGGCAGCCGCCAAGAAGTACTGCCCGCCCACGTGGCAGGACTGGTACAACAAGGTCGCCAATCAAATGAACCGTATTTAAGTGCAACTGAAAAGGGGCCCCAAACGGGGCCCCTTTTCAGTTATCTAAGAGACGATACCGGTCGCGTTGCCGATAACAACGACGACGCACATGACGGCAAACATAAACCCGAGCGCCGAACCATAGTTCGAAAAAAGCACTCCCCCGATACCGATCGAGCACGGGAAAACGACGTCGAAGCCTACGCCGGTCGAGCATTCCGAATGCAATGAGCAGCACCAGGCCATCGACCATAAAGAAATACTCAAGTGCCAAAAACCACGTTGGATAGTTTCGGTTTTCGCCCGTTGGCGTAAATACCGCAAAATGGCTGCCCATCAGCAGCAACAATGTTGTCGCATAAACGCATCCATTCCAAATGCGCCCCACGGGCTCGGGGATACGCGAGAGCAGACGCGCACATTTGGACGTCACGAGAGAGACGATCGAACGCCGTCTTGCAGAAGACGGAAGCGTGAGGGCAACCGGCTGCTGTACCCGTTGCACCTGTGGCACCGCGGCCCGGGGCACGCTGGCAGCAGAAAAGGTCACGGGCGACGGTGCAGGGAGACATAGCTCATACGCCGCACGAGCAGCATGCCCCAGTGCCTTTGCACTCGCAAAGCGCTTGGCGGGATCGAGCGCCATCGCCATGCAAATCACATCCGCCAGCGGAACGGGAATGCCATGTGCCTCGCATTGCTCACGTATGTCCCGCCCCGGTTTAGGGTCAGTTCCCGTCAGGCAAAAGAACAGCAGCGCGCCAAGCGCGTAAATATCGCTCCGGACGCTCGTCTGCCCAAACCCAAACTGCTCGGGCGGCGCATAGGAACGCGTGCCAAACTTGACGGTGTCGGCGTCGGCGCCATCGCGCCAAACGCGCGCGATTCCCAGGTCAATAATCACCAGCGAGGAAAAGGTCATGCCAGCATCGGCCGCATACCTCACGCCCGATACGATGATGTTCGAGGGTTTAAGGTCGCGGTGGATTACCGGTACCCCCGGCTCCCCCGCAGCTGCAAAACCAGCATGCAGCTCGCCCACCGCTTCACACAGAACGGGATACAGCCCGCGGGCATAATCGGGCGTCGCCCCCAAGCGCCCCACCAACGCCTCGAGCGTCTCGCCTTCGACATACTCCATCACCACGTCAAGCTCGTCGCCCACACGGCGGCAATCGACGATTCGGGGCAAGTGCTCAAAACGACGACCGGCGCGCTGGGCCGCAAACAGGCGCTCATATGCTCCGCCAATCTGCACCGAAGCATCGATGCGCTTGCGGACAAAAGGACCGAGAGACCCGCCGCCAGAGCCCTCAAAATAGACGAGTTCGGTCGTCTCGACATCCGAGAGCTTGAGCACGCGCTCCACACGATAGCTGTCATCGCGGTCGAGCGACGCCAAATGCTCGACAAGTGAAGCAGTCAGCTCGTCATCGGAATATGTTGGGCTCTGAGTATCCATGGCGTCCATCATAACGCAGGGTGCGGACACCCCATGGTGTCCGCACCCCGTTCGTTTGCATGGTTGTTCTGGTGACACCACCGGCTCAGCCATCGGCCACTAACTCACCGTTTCCTCGCCAAAGCGATACAGTTCCTCGTTGACCTTTTGGAGGCTACAGCCACGGTCGATGCAAAAGATAATGATTGCATCGCGACGGTCCTTACAGTTGAGGACGCTCACTCCGGCAGCCGTCAGAGCGCGGTTGGTCTCCTTCATCGACAGCGCCATTGCAAAGGCAATCTGCAGCACCTTATTGCGGCTCGGATTGCGCGAACCGGTAAAGATCTGATAGCCAAAGGTCTCGTTGAGGTCGGCCATGCGCACCACGCGCGAGCGCTCGAGCCCCTTTTCTTGCAGCAACTGCTTTAAGTAGTCCGAAAGCGACGGGGCGGCAAAGTCGTGTTCTTTGATATAGCCATCGATGTTTGGCGCGTCGAGAAGCTCATTGAGTAACTCGTCCGTTAGCTTTTTATCGGGCATGCGGCTTCACCTCCCATACGGTCAATAGCGGCAACAAGTTAGGCGAGCACCCAGCTCGCAGTCGCGGACTTATCAAACATGTTGGCAAAATACAGCGCCTTCTTGATATCGCCATCAAAGTAGATATTGCCCGCCACGGAGCCACCGGCGGCGAGGGTACCAGACTGCAGCTCATCGGAACCCTCGCTGTAATAACCCTGGTTCTGCTGCGCACCGTTGGCGTCCTCGCCCTTCCAGTCGTAGATATTGTAATCTGCGCCCTCATCGCCATTGTTGACGTACGTGACGTGAATACCCGTCATGGTCGAACCGTCAAAATTTGTGAGACTGGGCTGGACGGAATCGACGACGGAAAGGCCGGCAGTCGTGGTCACCGTCGTGCCAACAGCCAGGTCAGTCGTAGGCTGCTCATCCTTCTTCGTCTCTTCCTTCTTGTCGCCATCGCCAGCGTCCTCGGTGACGGTCGCCTTATCGCTACCGCAACCGGCAAGAAGACCGGCAGTCCCCAAAGCGACGGTGGCGAATGCGCCAAGTGCAGCGCGACGGCTCAGCAGCACATCGTAGGATGGATTAAACTTGAATTCAATAGCTGAGAGCTAAGGTTGCGGTAAACGGCCAATGCGGTTGTCCAAACGCCAAGCAAACGCACTTTACGCGACCTTCTGCTGGCAGTGCATCAACCCACCGTGACGGATTCCCCGGTAAAGGTACTAATCATCAGCAGGACAAAGAAAACCAGGTAGCCGACACTCAGTGGGTACGCAATGACCAGGAAGACGGCCCAGCCGACATTGGCTTTACCGTCGGCACGACGTTGCTCGCGATTGCGGCAGAGCCAAATCGTCACGCCAATAGCCACAATCAGCAGCACGAGCGCCGCTGCGGCCAGCCCGGCAAGCACAAACATCAAGCCAACGCTCACGACGATGACCGGAATCAGCAGCAAGCCACACCCGCATCCACCCGGACTATACACGGCAGTCTGTCGGCGTCGTTCCATCGTCACTCCAACCTCAATATCTTTGAGCACTACAACGCAACGGCCCGCTGAACGGGAACGATCTTATCCAGCTCCGGCTCGATGCGCCTCTTCTCTGCCTCGAGGTCAAACGCCATCTGAGCGCGAAGCCAATAGCCATCCGTTAGGCCAAAGTAGCGGCAAAGGCGAAGATCGGTGTCAGCCGTAACACGACGCCTTCCCAAAATAATCTGCCCAATACGCTGTGCCGGAATCCCGGTCTCCTTAGCAAGGCGATATTGAGAAATGCCCATAGGAACAAGAAATTCCTCTTTGAGAAGTTCACCAGGAGTCACCGGCGACAGCAAATCGGGCGCGGTCTCATCACTTGTGATAATCGACGATTTCGACATTCCAAGCCATCCCCTGTCTCCACTCAAAACAGACCCGATAGCGCTCATTAACACGGATGCTATATTGACCAGCGCGATCGCCCTTCAACGCTTCAAGACGATTGCCTGGCGGAACGCGAAGATCATCAAGCGAAGCGCAGATCTGCAGTTGGCGAATCTTCCTCAAGGCGACCCGCTCAAAAGGAATGAGCTTCCTAATCCGCACACCCATTGCGAAGCGTTCAGTGTCTTCATCTTTATATGATGCAATCATAGTATCGCCTTACGTTAATAACGTCAAACGTTTCTATAGACATACATCTCTATTATAGCGTACATTTGTTCGTATTTTCGAGAGTATGAACCCGCGTCGATTAACCAAGCAAAAGCAATCGCTTGTAAACATCGAGGCCTTTGAGCAGAATTTCCTCGTCAAAGAGCATGGTATCGGTATGCAGAGCGCTCGTGGCATAGGCGGGACAGCCATCCGAATCGCTCGGATTATCTTGGCCGGCAGGCGCGCCCGTGCCCAGCAAGAAGAACACGCCCGGCAGATAGCGCTGATAGAAAGCGAAATCCTCGGCGATTAGCAGCGGCTCGTCCACAACTTGCAGTTCGGACAAGGCAGGCGCAATGTGGGCAAACAACTCGGGGTCGTTGTCGACCGGCGGATAGCCCTCGGCAAAATCGAGATCGTACGTGCAGCCCGTTGCAGCGCACGCCTCGTCGAGTACACGGCGCACGCCTTCGCGCGCGCGGTCGAACATATCATCCGTAAACACGCGCAGGCTGCCAGCCACATGAGCCTCCCCCGCCACCGCATTGCAGACGGTGCCGGCCTGCAGCAGGCCGAACTTACCAATGCAGGGCTCGTGGGCACC